>NZ_JBGUAY010000004.1:300000-473934 GCF_041821025.1 Egicoccus sp. AB-alg6-2
GGCACGCGGGTCACGCGCGCGGACCAGGGTCTCGCCGACCAGGACCGCGTCGGCGCCCTCCTCGGCCGCGCGACGGACGTCGGCGGCGTCGCGGACGCCGGACTCGGCGACCGCCAGGACGCCGTCGGCCAGTTGCGACCGCAGGCGCGCGAACCCGTCGCGGTCGAGTTCGAAGGTCCGCAGGTCCCGTGCATTCACGCCAACGACGTCCGCGTCGATACGGGTCGCGGCCGCGACCTCGCTGGCGTCGTGCACCTCGACGAGCACGTCGAGGCCGGCGGCACGTGCCTCGTCGTGCAGCAACGCGAGGGTTGGCTCGTCCAACGCCGCCACGATGAGCAGCACGGCCGCCGCACCAGCCGCCCTGGCCTCCCACACCTGGTAGGGATCGACCAGGAAGTCCTTGCGCAGCGCGGGGACGCCGAGGGCGGCGACATCGGCGAGGTCGAGCAGGTTGCCGGCGAACTGGTCCGGTTCGGTCAGCACCGACACCGCGGCCGCTCCACCGGCGACGTACGCGGCCGCCTGGGTCGGCGCATTCAGGTCGGCGGCGATGGTCCCCTTCGACGGCGACGCACGCTTCACCTCGGCGATGACCGACACACCTGATCCGGCCAGGGCTTCGCGGAAGGCCGGTCCGCGCGGCGCCTCGCGCGCCCGCTCGCGCAACGCCTCGAGTGGTTCCCGCGCACGCGCCTCGTCGACGCGACGGCGCGCGCCGGCGAGCAACCCATCGAGGTAGGTCGTCATCGTCGACCCTCCGCCGTGTCGGCCGTGAGCCCTTCGGCGGCCCGGACGGCGGCGAGCACGGCACCGGCCTTGCTACGCGTCTCGCGTTCCTCGGCGTCCGGCCTCGAGTCGGCGACGATGCCGGCACCCGCCTGCACGTGGGCGGTGCCGTCCTGCAGCACGACCGTGCGGATCGTGATGCAGGTGTCGACGTTTCCGGCGAAGTCGACGTAACCGACGGCGCCGGCGTAGGGGCCGCGGCGGGTCGGCTCGAGCTCGTCGATGATCTGCATCGCGCGGACCTTCGGCGCACCGCTGACGGTGCCCGCCGGGAACACGGCGCGCACGACGTCGACCGGGCCGAGCCCGTCCTTGAGCGTTCCGGTGACCGAACTCACCAGGTGCATGACGTGGCTGTAGCGCTCGACGTGCATCAGGTCGCCGACGCGGACGCTGCCGATGTCGCAGACGCGCCCGAGATCGTTGCGGGCGAGGTCGACGAGCATGACGTGCTCGGCGCGCTCCTTGGCGTCGGCCAACAGTTCCTGCTCGTGCTGACGGTCCTCGGCCGGTGAGGCACCCCGGGGGCGCGTGCCGGCGATCGGCCAGGTCTCGACGTGGCGGTCCTGGACCTGGACCAGCGCCTCGGGCGAGGAGCCGACGATCTGGGTCGGCAGACCGCCGTCGACACCGCCGATCGCACCGAGGTCGAGCAGGTACAGGTAGGGCGAGGGGTTGATGACCCGGAGGACGCGGTAGATGTCGAAGGCGCTGGCGCCGGTCGGCACGCTGAAACGCTGGCTGACCACGGTCTGGAAGGTGTCGCCGGCCGCGACGTAGTCCTTGACGGCCTCGACCATCGCCTGGTACCGGCCCGGTTCGAGGTTGCTCGGCGCATCGGCCGGCGCGACGTCGGGCAGGGGTGGCGTGGCGGCGGGCAGCGACGTCGTCGACGACGACAGTTGTGCGACCACGGCGTCGGTGGCCGCGACCGCCGCGTCGTAGGCAGCCTCGAGATCATCGGGGGCCACCGCGTCGACGACGACGTTGGTGACCACGGTCAGCACCTGCCGCAGGTGGTCGAGCGCGACCACGTGCCGCGGGAACATCATGGCGAGGTCGGGCAGGCCGAGGTCGTCACGGCCCGTGTCCGGAATGCGCTCGACCTCACGGACGGCGTCGTAGCCGATGTAGCCCACCGCGCCGCCGTGCAGAGGCAGGTCGAGCACCGCCGGCGCCCGGAAGGCGTCCGTGACCTTCGCGAGCGCGTCGAGCGGGCCGCTGGCGTCGGCGGCGGCAGCGGGCGGCGTGCCCTCCCAGCTCACGTCGCCGTCGCGGCCGTGCAGGACCAGGAACGGGTCGGTGCCGACGAACGAGTAGCGGCCCCAGCGTTCCCCGTGTTCGGCGGACTCGAGCAGGAAGCTCGGGCCGTCGCCGGCGAGCCTCGCGTACACCGACAGCGGCGTGTGCAGGTCCGAGAGCACCTCGCGCCACACCGGCACCACCCCGTGCGTTGCGGCGAGGCGGACGAACTCGGCACGGTCGGGGCTGACGGTCACGTCGGGTCGCTCCTCGAGAAGGTCGGCTGGCGGTGGAAGCACGTGCGCTCGCCGGTGTGACACGCCACGCCGGTGTCCCCCTGGTCCACGAGGACGAGCAGGGTGTCCGCGTCACAGTCGACCCGCAGTTCCACGACGCGCTGCGTGTTCCCCGACGTCGCGCCCTTGTGCCACAGCGCCGCACGGGACCGGCTGTAGAACACCGTCTCGCCCAGCTCGTGGGTGCGCGCCAGCGCCTCGGCGTTCATCCACGCCACCATCAGCACCTCGCCGGTGTCGTGCTGCTGCACGACCGCCGGGATCAGGCCACGCTCGTCGAAGCGCAGGTCGTCGACCCCGACCGCTTCGTGCATGGACACTTCCTCCGTCGCCCCGGGCGGGACCGACCGTGGCGCGCGCGACGGGCCGGTTCGGCAGACCTGGACCGTCGAGACTACCCCCGGGCAAGGGGGCACCAACGTCAGTGCATGCAGGCGTGCCGTTCGTCTAGCGTGACCGATCGATGCGAACGACTCGGTGAGGATGACGCGCATGAGCAGCCCCGCGGCCTGGCACCCGGACCCGACCCGCAAGCACGACCACCGGTGGTGGGACGGCACCAAGTGGACCGAGCACGTCGCCGACGCGGGCGAGTCGAAGATCGACCACCTCGCCCCCGGTGATGCACCCCCGGCTCCGACCGGCGGTGTCCCGCCGACGGCGGAGCCCGATCCCGACATCACCACCGGCGGCTCCAGCGCCTATGGCGCCGCGGACGCGGCCGGCCACGGTGGTCTCGCCGGTGGCGCGGCGTCCGGCACCGGCGCCGGCGCCGACGCGGGTGCCGAAGGTGGAGCCGGCGGCCGGCCCGGTGCCTGGGAGGGAACCGCCGATCCCGACCAGGGGCAGCGGTGGCAGCAGCCGGGCGCGGGCGACCCGCACGACACGGCGCGGCAGCCGGCGTGGCAGCAGGGCCCGGGTTCGTACCAGCAGGGTTCCGGTGCGTATCAGCACGACGACGCGTATGGGCAGCAACCCGCCTGGGACCAGGGCGGTCAGGCCTACAGCCAGCGGGCCCAGTCCGGCACCGACGGTGTCGCCATCGCCGCGCTGGTGATCGGCATCCTGTCACTGCTGACGTCGTGGTTCGTGCTCGGTGGCCTCGGTGGCGTCATCGCCCTGATCCTGGGCTTCGTGGCCCTCGGGCGCATCAAGCGCAACCGTTCCGGCGGGCGCGGCATGGCGATCACGGGCATCGTGACCGGCGTGCTGTCCATTGTCGTCGCGATCCTGGTCGTGATCTTCGCGGTCGGCTTCTTCGGTGACGCCGCGGCCGAGTACGAGCAGTGCCTGCAGGAGAACTCGGAGGAGTTCTGCAACGAGCAGCTCGAGCAGGGCATCCTCGAACGCTTCAGCAACTGATGTCGTCGCCGGTCTGCCCGGCGTGCGGAGCGGGGCTGGCCCCCGTACCGGCGCCGGGCGGCGAGGCGACGGTGGGGAGCGTCGCGGGCGTGCTCGAGCAACGTCCCCGCTGGCGATGCGACAACGGGCACGACGCGGGCCCGGTGATCACCCCGGAACGCGCGCGGACCGAGGTGGCCGCGGCCATCACGATCGCGCGGGCGCGTCGTCTGCGCCGCGGTGACCGCTGCCGCGTCTGTGACGCCGACCTCGTCATGCCCGTGCGACGCACGGTGTGGGCCGCCACCCTGACCGACGACGAGCGCCGGGCGGCCGTCACGCTCACCTACGACGTCCCGGCGACGCGGTGCCCGGACTGCGGGTGCAACCAGGTGCCGACCCGGTCGGTGGACGACCTGTTCGCGGTCCTCGACCGCCTGCTCCGCGAGGAGTGAGCCGGACGGGGCAGGCCGCCCGCCGTGCCGACGTCAGGGCGTCTGCGGCGGCGTACGGCGGACGGTGACACCGCGGTCGGCCATGTGCGCCTTCACGTCGCGGATGCGCAACTCGCCGAAGTGGAACACCGAGGCCGCGAGCACCGCCGACGCGTGGCCCTGCAGGATGCCGTCCGCGAGATGGTCGGGCGTGCCCGCGCCGCCCGAGGCGATCACGGGCACGTCGACGAGGTCGGTGACCGCCCGCAGCAGGTCGAGGTCGAACCCGGCCTTGGTTCCGTCCCGGTCCATCGACGTCAGCAGGATCTCACCCGCCCCCCGGCGGGCGACCTCTCGGCACCATGCCACGGCATCGGTTCCCGTGGGGGTGCGTCCGCCGTTGACGAACAGTTCCCAGCCGGCGGACGGGTCGTCGCCGACACGGCGGCGGGCGTCGACCGCGGCGACGACGGACTGGGCACCGACGGCGTCGGCACACTCGGTGAGCAGTTCCGGTCGCCGGACGGCGGCGGTGTTGAACGCGATCTTGTCCGCACCCGCGTGCAGCATCCGGCGGGCATCGGCGACGCTGCGCATGCCCCCGCCGACGGCGAACGGGATCGAGACCTGTTCGGCGACCCGATGGACGACGTCGACCATGATGTCGCGTGCGTCGCTGGAAGCGGTGATGTCGAGGAAGACCAGTTCGTCGGCGCCCTCGAGGTCGTACAGGCGGGCGAGTTCCACGGGGTCGCCGGCGTCGCGCAGGTCGACGAAGTTGACGCCCTTGACGACCCGTCCGGCGGTGACGTCGAGGCACGGGATGACCCGTGCGGCGAGGGTTTGCGCCCCCGTGGTGACGGGCACGTTCATGCCGGTTCCGAACCGCCGACGACGGCCAACGCCTCGCCGAGGGTGAACGCCCCGCTGTAGAGCGCCTTGCCGACGATGGCGGCATCGACCCGCGGGTGGCAGTCGGCCAGGATCCGCAGATCGGCGATGGTGCTCACGCCCCCGGACGCGGTCACGTGGGCGTCCGTGGCGTCCGCGACGCGGGTCAACATCCCGACATTCGGTCCCTGCAGCATTCCGTCCTTGGCCACGTCGGTGTAGACGAAGCGCGGAACGCCCATCGTCGTGAACGTCTCGAGCGCGTCGAAGAGGTCGCCGGCCTCCTCGGTCCACCCCCGCGCCTGCAGCGTGGTGCCCCGGGCGTCGAGCCCGACGGCGATGCGCGGCCCAACGGCATCGAGCACCTCGGCGACGAACGCCGGCCGAGACAGCGCCATCGTGCCGATGACCACGCGCTCGGCGCCGTAGGACAACGACGCCTCGACGTCGGCCAGGGTCCGTACGCCACCCGACGCCTGGACCCGGCAACCGGTCGCCTCGACGATCGCCTCGATCAGGTGCCGGTTCCTCGGCTCGCCGGTGAACGCCGCATCGAGGTCGACGACGTGCAACCACTCCGTCCCGACGTCGGCGAAACGCTGGGCGGCTGCCACGGGATCGGCGTCGTAGACGGTCTCCGCATCGGCGCGGCCCTGGGTCAGGCGGACGGCGCGGCCGTCCTTGATGTCCACGGCCGGGTACAGGGTCAACACGTTCGGTGCTCCTCGTGGTCAGGCCGCGAGCGTGGCGACCCAGTTGGCGAGCAGGCGTCGCCCGATCTCGCCGGACTTCTCGGGGTGGAACTGGGTGCCGACCACGCTCGACTGGCGGACGAGGCTCGGGAAGTCGACGCCACCGTAGGCGGTGCGCCCCACGACCGGTTCCTGGTCGGTCGGCACCGCGTAGTAGGAGTGCACGTAGTACACCCGCTCCCCCGCCACCCCGTTCAGCAGTTCGTCTTCCTCGTGGCCGTCGGCGGCGTGGAGCACGTCCCAGCCCATGTGCGGGACGATCGCACCGGCGGGGAACCGCTCGACCCGCCCGGCCAGGAGCCCAAGTCCCGGTTCGTCACCCTCGGACGAGCCGTCGTAGAGCAACTGCATCCCGACGCAGATGCCGAAGACCGGACGCCGGGCGGCGATCCAATCCTGCAGCAGGGCATGCAACCCGGAACGGCGGAGGGACGCGACGCAGGATCCGAAGTGACCGACTCCCGGGACGACCAGGCCGTCCGCCTCGGCCGCCGCGTCCGGGTCGGCGGTGACGAACGCGTCGGCACCGGCAGCGTCGAACCCGCGCTTGGCCGAGCGCACGTTGCCTGCGTCGTAGTCCAGCACCGCGAGTCGAGGGCGCGACCGGGCGTCGGTCACTGCAGGACGCCCTTGGTGGAGGGCACGGTGCCCTCGCCGGTGACGGCGACCGCGCGTCGCAGCGCGACGGCGAACGCCTTGAAGACCGACTCGAAGACGTGATGGGTGTTCTCACCGGACACGTTGTGGACGTGCACGGTGATGCGGGCGTTGGCGACCAGCGCCTCGAAGAAGTGCTTCAGCAGGTGGACCTCCAGCGTTCCGATGGTGGGCACCGGGGGGGTCACGTCCCAGACCAGGAAGGGGCGACCGGAGAGGTCGACGGCCACGCGCGTGAGTGCCTCGTCGATGGGCACCTGGGAGTCGCCGAACCGCTCGACGCCAGCACGGTCGCCCCAGGCCTCCGTCAGCGCCTGGCCGAGCGCGATGCCGACGTCCTCGATGGTGTGGTGCTCGTCGATCTCGAGGTCGCCCTCGGCCTTGACCGTGAGGTCGAGACGGCCGTGCCGCCCGAGCTGGTCGAGCATGTGGTCGAAGAACGGAACCCCGGTGGCGACGTCGACGGTGCCACGACCGTCGAGGTCGACCTCGACCTCGATGCGGGTCTCCTTGGTGTCGCGGCTGACGCGACCGACACGGCTGCTCACGGGTGCTCCTGGTACGGGAAGGTGGACGGGCGGGTCAGGCCAGCGCGTTGTGGAGCGCGGCGAGGAAGGCGTCGTTCTCGGCCGGTGTGCCGATCGTGACACGGAGGCAGCCGGTCAGGCGCGGCTTCGACGTGAAGTCGCGCACCAGCACGCCCTGGTCGAGCAGGCGCGTGAAGAGGTCGTCGACGTCGGTGCGGAACAGCAGGAAGTTCGCCGCCGACGGCCACACCCGGACGCCGTCCATGCCTGCCAGCACGGCCGACACCCGGTCACGCTCGTCGGCGACCTGTTGGCGGTGGCCGAGGAAGTCGGCCTCCTGCTCGAGCGCGACCAGGCCGGCGACCTGTTTCATGGCATCGAGGTGGTAGGGCAGGCGGACCTTTTGGACGTCGTCGACGACCCAGTCCGCCGCCGCGAGGTACCCCAACCGCAGGCCGGCGAGCCGGAAGGCCTTGGAGAAGGTGCGGACGACCGCCAGGCGCGGCAGTTGCCCGACGAGGTCGACCACCGACGCATCCGGGCCGCCGAACTCGACGTAGGCCTCGTCGACGACGACCAGGGCCCGGGTCGTGTCGTGGACCGTCCGGATCGCGTCGTGCCCGACCGGCGTGCCGACCGGGTTGTTCGGGCTCGGGACCAGGACGAGGTCGGGGTCCTCGGCGGCGATCGCCTGCGCCACGTCGGGTGTGAGCTGGAAATCGTCGTCGAGGTCGACCTCGACGGCGGAGGTGAGGCTGGTCCGGCACAGCTCGGGGTACATCGAGTAGCCGGGCCGGACATACACGGCGCGTCGGCCGGGACCGCCGTAGGCCTGCAGCAGTTGCTGGAGGACCTCGTTGGAGCCGTTGGCCGCCCAGACCTGGTCGGCGCGCAGCCGGAGCCGACGGGCCAGCGCCTCGCGCAGTCGTCGGTGGGGCCGGTCCGGGTAACGGTTGAGCTGCAGCGCGGTGATCCGCCGGGCCACCTCGTCGAGGTAGCCGGCGGGTGGGAGGTCGGCGGTCTCGTTGGTGTTGAGCCGGACCGGCACGTCGAGCTGTGGCGCCCCGTACGGCTCGACGTCCGCGAGGTCCGCGCGTACGGGCAGCCGCTGCGCCGCGGCGCGCGGCGGGACCCCGGCGCTCACGCGTCGCCCCGCGGCTCGAAGCGCACGTCCACGGCACGGGCGTGGGCCGGCAGGTCCTCGCTGTGGGCCAGCGCGTCGACGTCTGCGGCGAAGTCGCGCAACTGCTGCTCGGTGTACTCGACGTAGTTGACGGGCACCAGGAACGAGGTCGTCGACAGCCCGCCCGAAAACCGGGCGGTGCCCGAGGTGGGCAGGGTGTGGTTGGGCCCCGCGCCGTAGTCGCCGACCGAGACCGGGGTCCACGGCCCGATGAAGGTGGTGCCGGCGTAACGGATGCGTTCGGCCACCTTGGCCGCGTCGGCCGTGTGGACCTCGAGGTGTTCGGCCGCGAACACCTCGGCGACCTCGATGGCGTGGTCGAGGTCGTCGACGAGCACGACGGTGCCCTGGTTGCGCAGGGCGGTCTCGATGCGCTGGGCGTGCCGGGCGCGCGGAACCTCCTCCTCGAGCGCCGCCTCGACCGGGTCGACGAGGCCGGGCTCGGTCGTGATCAGCAGGGACACGACCAGTTCGTCGTGCTCGGCCTGTCCGACGAGGTCGGCCGCGACGTTGCGGGCGTCGGCCGTGGCATCGGCGACGATGGCCACCTCGGTGGGGCCGGCATAGCCCTCGATGCCGATGACACCCTCGGCCGCCAGCTGCTGCTTCGCCAGCGCGACGTGGAGGTTGCCCGGTCCGACGACCATGTCGCAGTGCGGGACGGCATCGGTGCCATACGCCATGGCGGCGATGGCCTGGGCCCCGCCGACCCGTACGACGCGGTCGACGCCCAGCAGCGCCGCCGCGGCCAGCACGGTGCGGTTGGGCCAACCGTCGCGCTCCCCCGACTCGGGCGGCGCGAACCCGGTGCCGGACGGCGGGGTGCACAGCACGATCTCGTCGACACCGGCGACCTGCGCGGGCACGACCGTCATGATCACGGTCGAGGGATAGGCGGCCTTGCCGCCGGGCACGTACACGCCGGCGCGCGCGACCGGTCGGTGCCACACGCCCATCCGCACGCCGTCGAGGTGGTCCTCCCAGTCGGCGGGGCGGCTCCTCTCGTGGAACCAGCGCACCTGCTCGATCGAGCGTTCGAGCGCGGACCGCAGAGCGGGGTCGAGCCGGTCGAGCGACTCATGCAGGACGTCCGACGGGACGACGAGGTCGTCGAGGTCCTGGCCGTCGAACCTGGCGGTGAGCTCGCGGAGGGCGGCATCACCGCGGTCGCGGACCGCCTGCAGCGTCGCTTCGACGCCCTGACGGGCCGTGGCGAGGTCGGTACGGGGCCGCGGCAGCCGGTCGCGCGGGTCGGACCGGTCGCCGCGCAGGTCGACGACGGTCAGGCGGGCCATGCGGGAGACCTCGGGGAGGGGACGTTCGGGAGCGTACCCACGCGCGCCCCCCGCCCGGTTCCCGCGCGGCTGCGTGGCGCCGACGGCCCCGCCGCCGGTGACCGTTTGGAAGCGCGTACCGATGTGCCCGGTGCGGAGCCATCAGGAACCGGCGGCAGTGCGATCTAGTTGCCGATGATGCCGGCGCCCACCAGGGCATAGACGAGCAGGCCGAGCACGAGGGCGCCGACGATGACCATCATCGTGCCCTTCGAGCCCGTACCGGACTTCTGCGCCTCGGGGTGCATGCCCGGGCGGCGGCCCGCGTCGTTTCGGTTCTCGGGACGGTTGCGCGCCGCCTCGCGGTTGGCGTCGCCGGGCTCGTCCTGGTGCGGGTGGGTGCTCATGCCGGACCTTTCGTGGTTGCTGATCCCCCAGCGAACCGCACGGCGGCGCCGACGCACGGCGCCACGGTCCGCCGTTGGGCCAGGTTCGGCCCTCAGGACACCGAGACCACGGTCGTGCCCGACGGCACCAGGTCGAAGAGCTCGATGACGTCGGCGTTGTACATCCGCACGCAGCCGTTGGACGACGCGCTGCCGACCGACGCCTCGTTGGGCGTGCCGTGGAACCGGATCAGGGTGTCGCGCCCCGACGTGGTGTTCCAGTTGAGGGCGCGGGGACCGAGCGGGTTGTCCGGGCCGGGTCCGATGCGCTCGGGCATGTCGGCCCCCCAACGGTCGGGGGCCGGGTTCACCCAGGTCGGCTCGAAGCGCTTGGCGCCGATGACGAACGTGCCGGTCGGCGTGGGACTGTTGTTCGTGCCGACCGCGACGGGCCAGGTCCGTTGCCGGTCGGCGCCCCGGTACAGGTGCAGCTCGCGGGCGGACTGGTCGAGCAGGAGCACCGTCCCGAAGCTGTCGGCCGTGACCGAAGGACGCGTCGTCACGAGCTCGAGCTGCACCTCGGCGGTCTCGCCCGCCAGGGCACGCGCCAGCTCGGCCCGGGCTTCCGCGCGGTCGAGGGAGACGCCGGTGCGCTCGGGCCGCACGGTGAACGCGCCGTCGACGAACGTGATCTCGGCGTCGCGGCGCGCCACCACGTGGTCCGCGGCCAGCTCGTCGACGACTGCGGCGACCTCGGCGTCGTCGATGTCGAGTTCGATCGGGCCGAGCTCGATCTGCCCGGTCGAGGCCGCACGGGCGAGGGCGCCGTCGAGCACGGCCGCGGCGTTGCTGCCGGCACCGAGCTCGCGCGGCGTCACCGTCCGTTCGTCGTCGGCGAGGTGGACGGTGACGGCGTGGTCGTAGGCGCTGCGCACCGCGGCCTCGACCGCGTCGGCGACCTCGCGCACGAGGTCGGTGTCGAGCTGCGGGGGAAGCTCGGCGACGGTCAGCTCGGCGTGGTCGTCCTCGCCGGCCAGCAGGCCCCGGAGTGCTTCCTCGGCGCCTGCACGGTCGAGCTGACGACCGGTGACCGCGGCGTCGACGTGGGCCCCGTCGGCGTCCCAGGCCGCATAGGCGTCGGTGGCCGGCCGGTCGATGTCGTCGGCCACCCCGGCGACGAAGGACTCGATGCCGGACTCCGGGACGTCGATCCCGACCTCGGCGGCGAAGCTGGCGGTGCCGTTGGCCCACCGCATGCGCGCGAGGTCGCCGAATCCTGCGGCGTCGGTGTGCGCTCGTGCCTCGGCGACGGCGGCCTCGACGTCGGCGACGCCACCGAGCCCGCGGGCCGTCGTGGTCCAGGTCTTCGACCCGTCGGTCAGCGTCAGCTCGCGGTCCAGGCGGGCCGCGAGGTGGTCGCGGACGGCCTCGGTCGCCTCGTCGGCGGTCTGACCGCCCACGGGCACCGAGGCGATCGTCGTCCCCGGCAGCAGGCGGCCCTCGTCGCGGAGCTGGTCCCCCCAGGCGACGGTCGCGGCACTCATGGCCGTTCCGAGCGCCAGCAGGACCACCAGGAAGGCCCCGACGATGATCGTGCCCCGACTCGGCCGCGCCCGGGCGGCCGTACGCCTCGTCTGCATCTGTTGCGTCCCCGTATCAGATTGCCCTGCGCCCGCGACGCGGCGCGCAGGTCGAGGATAACCAGGACACCCGTCCCTGCCGACGGCGTGCGCCTGCCGGGAAGGCCAGGATCCGATGCAACCGATGGAGGTCGTCGAGCGTCAGGTCAGGGCCGGTTCCCGCTCCCGTGAACGTCGCCACCGTGGCTCGTCGTCCTCGGCGCCGAAGGTCTTGTCGCCGGCGTCGTCGTCGACCGAGTCGGGGCCGAAGGCGGCCTTGATCTCGCCGAAGAGCCCGGGGCGCCGTTCGACGCGGAGATCGTCCCCGAGTCGGTAGGTCCGGCTGGCGCCGTCGGGCGTGCGCACCTGCAGGTGCACCGGGACGGCGCCCTGGTGGTGCACCAGGACGTCCTTGAGGCGGCGGACGGCATCGGCGGTGCACTGTTCGGCGGCGAAGCGCACGACGACCGGCGACCCGAGCGCCTCGGACAGGTCGGGGGCCGACACGCGGTTGGCCTGCAGCTTGATGGCCTCGTCGCGGATCTCGAGGCGCCCCGTCACGACCAGCACCGCGTCCTCGACCAGCACCTCGTGGGCGGCGCGGTAGGTGTTCGGCCAGAAGACGACCTCGACGTTACCGGTGAGGTCCTCGAGGGTCGCGACCAGGTAGGTGTCGCCCTTCTTCGTGAACTTCTTGGTCAGGCCGGTGAGCACGCCGCCGACGGTGACGTTGTCGGAGTCGTTCTTCTCGCGCAGGCCGGCGCAGCTGGTGTCCACGTGGCGTTCGATCACCCGCTCGGTGCCGAACAGCGGATGGTCCGAGACGTACAGGCCCAGCATCTCGCGCTCGAACTTGAGCAACTGCGACTTGTCGAACTCGTCGCCGGGGATCTCGGGCGCGTCGTCGAGGTCGACCGCGTCACCGCCGCCGTCGTCACCGAACAGCGACAGGAACCCGGCGGCCTCGTCCTTCTTCGCCTTCTGGGCCGTGTCGACCATCAGCTCGTAGACCGCGAGCAACCCCTTGCGCGTGTGTCCGAGCGACGAGAAGGCCCCCGCGAGGATCAGGTTCTCGATCGTGCGCTTGTTCAGCACGCTGCCGTCGACCTTGGCACAGAAGTCGGCGAAGTCGGCGAAGACCCCCTTCTCGGCGCGGGCGCGCACGATCTGCTCGACGATGCCCTCGCCGACGCCGCGGACGGCGGACAGGCCGAACAGGATCTCGTCCCCACGGGGGGTGAAGTCGCTGCCCGAGGTGTTGATGTCGGGCGGGAGCACGTCGATGCCCATGCGCCGACACTCGTTGAGGTACAGCGGCTTGTTGTCCTTGTGGTTCTTCACGCTGGTCAGCAGCGCCGCCATGTACTCGACCGGGTAGTGGGCCTTGAGCCAGGCGGTCTGGTAGCTGATGACGCCGTAGGCGACCGTGTGCGACTTGTTGAACCCGTACTCGGCGAACTTCTCGATCAGCCCCCACAGGTTGGACATCAGCGCGCGGTCGTAGCCGTTGGCGACGCCACCGGTGATGAACTGGTCCTTGAAGGACTCCATCAGGTCGCGCTTCTTCTTGCCGACCGCCTTGCGCAGACCGTCGGCGTCCGACATCGTGAAGCCCGCCAGGTCGGTGGCGATCTTCATGACCTGTTCCTGGTAGACCACGATCGCGTAGGTGTCGCCGAGGACCGGTTCGAGGTCGGGGTGGTCGAAGGTGACCGCTTCCTGACCGTTCTTGCGGTTGGCGTAGGCGATGTGCATGTCCATCGACAGCGGACCCGGCCGGTACAGCGCGAGCAGGGCCGAGATGTCGTCGAACCGCGTCGGTCGCAGCTTCCGCACCAGGGCCTGCATGCCGGTCGAGTCGAGCTGGAACACCCCGAGCGTGAACCCGGTGGAGAGCATCTCGTAGGTCGTGGGGTCGTCCATGTCGCCGAGCAGTTCGGCGTCGTCGAGGTCGACCTCGATGCCGCGGTTGGCCTTGATGTGCCGCTCGGCGTCGGAGATGACCGTGAGGTTGCGGATGCCGAGGAAGTCCATCTTCAGCAGACCGATGGCTTCGGCCGCGCCCATCTCGTACTGGGTGACGATTTCGCCGTTGTCGGTCTTGAGCAGCGGCACGATCTCGTCGAGCGGTGACGCCCCGATGATGACCGCGGCGGCGTGGATGCCGTGCTGGCGCTTGAGGCCCTCGAGCTTCTCGGCGGTCTCGAGCACCTTGCGGTAGGTCGGGTCGTTGCGTGCCTCACGCAGCTCGGAGGACTTCTCGTACGCCTCGGCGAGCGGCGCCTCCTTGCCCTGCACCGGTGGCGGCATCATCTTGCAGAGCGTGTCGCCGACGCTGAAGGGCTCGTCGAGCACCCGGGCGGCATCGCGGATGGCCGACTTGGCCTTGATCGTGCCGAAGGTGACCACCTGTGCGACGTGGTCGTCGCCGTAGCGCGACGCGGCGTAGCGGATCATCTCGCCGCGACGGCGGTCGTCGAAGTCGATGTCGATGTCGGGCATCGAGATGCGGGCGGGGTTGAGGAACCGCTCGAAGATCAGGCCGTACTTGATCGGGTCGACCCGCGTGATGTCGGTGCAGTAGGCGACCACGGACCCGCCGGCGGAGCCGCGGCCCGGGCCGACGCGGATGCCCGCGCTGCGGGCGTACTCGCACAGGTCGGCGACGATGAGGAAGTAGGCCGGAAAGCCCATGTCGTTGATGACGCCGAGCTCGTACTCGATGCGCTGGGCGACGGCGTCGGGCACCGGGTCGCCGTAGCGGGCCTTGGCGCCCTCCCACACCTTGTGGGCGAGGAACGCCGCCTCGTCCATCCCCGGTGGGCAGGGGAACTTCGGCAGCAGGTCGAGGTCGAACTCGATCCTGGCGTCGCACATCTCGTTGATGTCGAGCGTGGCGTCGAGCGCGTCGCGGTACTGGTGGTACTGCTCGCGCATCTCGCGGGCGGTCTTGACGTAGAACTGGTCGCCGGAGAACCGGAACCGGTCGACGTCGGAGATCTTCGAGCCGGTCTGGATGCACAGCAGGACGTCGTGTGCCTCGGCATCCTCGGCGTTGGTGTAGTGCGAGTCGTTGGTGATGACGGTGCGGAGCCCGAGCTCCTTGGCCAGCTTCTCGAGCACCGGCCAGGTCCGCTTCTGCTCCTCGATGCCGTGGTCCTGCAGTTCGACGAAGAAGCGCTCGGCGGTGTAGATGTCCCTGAAATCGCTCAGGACCTGCCTCGCCTCGGCCTCGTCGCCCTTCAGCAGGGCCTGGTTGACCTCGGATCCGAGGCATCCCGACAGCGCGATGATGCCGTCGCTGTGCCGGGCGAGCAGTTCCTTGTCGACGCGCGGCTTGTACCAGTAGCCGTCGAGGTAGGCCTGCGTGGACAGCTTGACCAGGCTGCGGTAGCCGGCGTCGTTCTGGGCCAGCGTCGTGAGGTGGAAGTACCGCTGGCGGCCGTCGGACCCGCCCAGGCGCTGGTCGCGACGCGAACCGATGGCCTGGTACAGCTCCGAGCCGAGGATCGGGTTGACGCCCCTGGCCGTGCCCTGCCGGTAGAAGTCGGCCAGCCCGAACAGCACGCCGTGGTCGGTGATCGCGACCCCCGGTTGCTCGTCGCCGGCGACCTTGTCGAACAGCTGGCCGAGCCGCGAGGCACCGTCCAGCATCGAGTACTCGGTGTGCACGTGCAGGTGGACGAAGCTGTCGCGGCTGCCACTACCCACGGGTGCACGCTCCCCGGTCTCGTCGAGCACGTCGGACGCGACCCACACGGCAACCTGCGCCGTGCAGCGTCGATCACGGCGGGGGTTCTCGGGGAAGGGCCGGCACGACGCCGACGCCAGAACCACACGCCTGTGGTTCGCGACGCTACCAGTCGGCCCTCGCCGCACCCCCCAGGCGCCGCGTTCCCCACGGGTCACGCGCAGGGAGCGCCCGGCGGTGTTCGTCGCGGGGATCAGGGCTCGGTCAGGACCAGCGGGCCGTCGTCGGTGACGGCGATGGTGTGCTCGGCGTGCGAGGCCCGTGAGCCGTCGACGGTGCGGATCGTCCACCCGTCCTCGTCGAGGCGCACGTCGTCGTTGCCGCCGGCCATGAACATCGGCTCGATCGCGATCACCAGGCCGGGCCGCAGTCGCAGGCCCCGACCGGGCTCACCCTCGTTGGGCACGGAGGGGTCCTCGTGCATCTGGCGGCCCACGCCGTGACCACCCCAGCCCTGCGGGATGCCGAAGCCCAGGCCGCGGCCGATGGCGCCGATCGCCGCCCCGACGTCACCGAGTCGCGCGCCGGGCACCGCGGCCGCGATACCGGCCGCGAGTGCGTCCTCGGCGCCCTGCCGCAACCGCTCGTCGCCGTCGCGGGGGGTACCGATGCTGAAGGTGACGGCGGCATCGCCGACCCACCCGTCGAGGATCGCCCCGAAGTCGATGCTGAGCAGGTCGCCGTCCTCCAGCGGTTCGTCGGTGGGGATGCCGTGGACGACGACGTCATTCTTGGAAGCGCAGATGACGCCGGGGAACGGGCGCGGCGCGAAGTGGGGGTGGTAGTCGAGGAACGCCGAGGTCGCGCCGTGCTCGCGCAGCACGTCGCGGGCGACCTCGTCGAGGTCGCGCAGCGTCACGCCGACGTCGGCGGCGGCACGCATCGCCCGGTGCGCCCGGGCGACGACGCGCCCGGCCTCGCGCAGCGCGCCGATGTCCTTGCGCGACTTGCGGATGATCACGGTGTCGTCTCCTCCGGCCCGTCCAGTGGCTGCCACCAGGCCGCTGGCAGCGTCAGCCCTGCGGCAGTGAGGGTCCCCACCAGGTCGTCGGGCAACGGTTCGACGACGGCGACGTCGGCACCGGTCACCGGGTGGGCGAACGCGAGTCGGCCGGCATGGAGGGCGACCCGCTCGGCCCCGAGCCGCTCGGCCAGTCCGGCCGACCCGCGATAGGTGCCGTCGGCGACGATCGGGTGCCCGAGTGCGGACAGGTGCACACGGATCTGGTGGGTCCGGCCGGTCTCGAGTGCGCAGGCGAGCAACGAGACGGCCTGCCCCGAGGCGTTTCCGACGGCCTGGTCGAGCACCACGTACCTCGTGACCGAGGGCTTGCCGTCGTCACGCACGGCGAAGCGGGTCCGGTCGGAGGGGTCGCGTCCCAACGGCGCCTCGATGCGGCCGCGGCGGGCCCGCGGCGTACCCTGGACGACGGCGAGGTAGCGGCGCGAGATCTCGCGCCGCTGCAGCGCCCGGACCAGCTGTGCGTGTGCGGCATCGGTCTTGGCCACCACCAGCAGTCCCGAGGTGTCCCGGTCGAGGCGGTGGACGATCCCGGGCCGCTCCTGGCCGGCCGCCGCCGCCAGGGGCACGCCGGCGTCGAGCAGCGCGTCGACGAGCGTGCCGTCGGGCTGGCCGTGGCCGGGATGCACGACCAGGCCGGCCGGCTTGGCCAGGACGAGCAGGTGGTCGTCCTCGTAGCGGATGGGCGGCACCGGCGGTGGCGGGGACGGCACGACCGCCGCCGCCTCGTCGGTCAGGACCAGCTCCTGACCGGCCCGCACCCGCTGCTGCTTGCTGAGCGTGCGCCCGTCGGTGCGCACCTCCCCCGCGGCGACGCGGGCGGCCGCCCGCGAGCGGGAGACGTCGAGCAGGGCCGCCAGCGCCACGTCCAGGCGTTGGCCGTCCTGGTCCTCGGGGACGACGAAGCGGCTCACGGTGGGCCGGGGCGGTCGACGCTCGCCTCGTCGGACGCCGCGGCCTCGAGTTCGGCCCGGGCGACCCGCTCCTCGCGCCACAGCGCGGCGGTCAACAACACGAAGCCCACGGTGATGGCCGAATCGGCGACGTTGAAGCGCGGAAAGGTGCCCCAGGCGACGAAGTCGACGACGTCGCCCTGGAAGAAGCCGCTGGTCTCGCCCACCATGTTGGGCCGCACGAGCCGGTCGATGGCGTTACCGAGTGCCCCGGCGAGCAGCAGCCCGTAGGCGCTCGCCTGCAACAGCGAGGTCGTCTGCGGCAGTGCCCGTGCGACGATCACCGCGACGAGCACCGTCACGATCAGGAACAGCCACGTCGGCGCAGGGATGCCGAAGGCCGCGCCGGGGTTGTAGACCAGCTGCCAACCGACGGCGTCACCGAACAGCGGGGCGTACTCGCCCGGGTCGAGCCGCGTCTCGGCCAGTTCCTTCGTCGCCTGGTCGAGCACGACGACGGCGGCCGCGATCAGGACCGCCAACTGGACCGGAAGCCGCGACGCCGGCCGCGGCGCAGGGTCCGCGTCGGGTCGGGAGCTGGTCACCGGCCGGTCTCGTCCCGGCGCTTGCAGTCCATGCACAGCGTCGCATAGGGCAGCGCTTCGAGCCGGGCGGTCTCGATCGCGTTCCCGCACCGTTCGCAGGTGCCGTAGGCGCCGGCGTCCATCCGTCGGAGCGCGTCGTCGATCTGCGACAGCAGCCGTCGCGCGTGGTTGGACAGCGACTGGGCGGTCTCACGCTCGAAGCTGGCCGAGCCCGCGTCCGCCGGGTCGTCGTCGAACCCGCCCTCGCGCCAGTTGTTGACGTCCGCCTCGGCGTCGAGGTCCGCGACCTGGTTGGTCAGCGTGGCACGCTCGTCGAGCAACTCCTGACGGAGACCGTCGAGCTGCTTCTTGGAGAGGGTGTTCTTGCGTGCCATGGCGGCGGACCGTACCAGACCGATCCGGCGCCGATGCCGCCACCGACCACCGGGTGGCCGTGCCGTGCTTCCGCCACGTGACCACGCGCCGTATGCTGGCACGAGCACCACGACGCTGTGACACGGACACGGCGGCGGGACCACACGCGCGACGAGCGAACCGGGACGGTGAAAGCCGGTGGCGCGTGCCCGGCGTCATCACCGTCGAGCGGCCGTCACGAAGCCCGGGCCGCCCGGGTGCGTAGTGGCGGACGGTCCCCGCACGACACGCGGGCCGACCCGGATCCTGTGGGCGGAAGCCAACGAAGCGGGCCCGCCGACCCCCCGGTCCGGCAGGTCAACGAGGGTGGTACCGCGGCGTCACGACGTCGTCCCTCGGGAAGCGAGCCGGCATCCGCCCCGCCCCGAGGTCCCCATGAGCACCTGGCCCACCGTCGCCGCCCAGCCCGATCTGCCTCGGCTCGAGGAAGCGGTCCTCGAACGCTGGCGCGAGCTGGACGTGTTCGCCCGGAGCCTGCGTCAGCGCGCGGACGGACCGGTGTGGACCTTCTACGAGGGCCCGCCGACCGCCAACGGGCGGCCCGGCACCCACCACGTCGAAGCCCGCACGTTCAAGGACATCTTCCCGCGCTACCGCACCATGAAGGGCGACTTCGTGCGCCGCAAGGGCGGGTGGGACTGTCACGGCCTGCCGGTGGAGCTCGAGGTCGAGAAGGAACTCGGACTCAACTCGAAGGCCGACATCGAGGCCTACGGCATCGAGAAGTTCAACGCCCACTGCCGCGACTCGGTCCTGCGCTACGTCGACGTGTGGGAGCGGTTGACCGAGCGCATCGGCTTCTGGATCGACACCGACGACCCGTACCGCACGATGGACGCCACCTACGTCGACTCGCTGTGGTGGGGTCTGAAGGAGTTGTGGGACCGAGAACTCATCTTCGAGGACTTCCGGGTCGCGCCCTACTGCGGGCGCTGCGGCACGGCACTGTCGGACGCCGAGGTCGCCCAGGGCTACCAGCAGATCGACGACCCCAGCGTCTACGTCCGCTTCCCCGTCCTCGACGGACCGCTCGCCGACGAGGGCGCCGCGCTGGTGGTGTGGACCACGACGCCGTGGACCCTGCCGTCCAACACGGCGTGCGCGGTCGGCCCCGACGTGCGCTACCAGCTCGTTCGCAGCAACGGTGAGCTGCTGGTGCTCGCGGCGGATCTGGTCGACGCCGTACTCGGCGCCGACGCGTCGGCCGACGGGGAGCAGGGACCCGGCCACGAGGTGGTGCGCGAGCTGACGGCCGACGACCTGGTCGGCCTGCACTACGAGGCGCCCTTCACCATCGTCGCGCCCGACGAGGGGCAGGACTGGCGGGTCGTCGTCGCCGCCGACTTCGTGACGACCACCGACGGGTCCGGCATCGTCCACCTCGCCCCCGCCTTCGGCGCCGACGACATGGAGATCGGCCGCGCCAACGGCCTGCCGGTACTCAACCCGGTCGACCGTGAAGGCAGGTTCACCGTCGGGCCGTGGGCCGGCACGTTCGTCAAGGACGCGGATCCGGCCATCATCGAGGCGTTGACGGCATCGGGCCGGCTGCTGCGCGCGGCCCGCTACACCCACGCCTATCCGCACTGCTGGCGGTGCAAGCGCCCGCTGATCTACTACGCGAAGCCGTCGTGGTACATCCGCACCACCGCGGTGCGCGACCAGCTGCTCGCGAACAACGCCGGTATCGACTGGCATCCCGAGCACATCCGCGACGGCCGGTTCGGCAACTGGCTCGAGAACAACGTCGACTGGGCCCTCTCGCGCGACCGGTACTGGGGCACGCCGCTGCCGTTCTGGCGCTGCGACACGGGCCACGTGACCGTCGTCGGCTCCCGTGCGGAGCTGTCGCGCCTGACCGGCGAGGACCACAGCGAGCTCGACCCGCACCGGCCCTACGTCGACGAGGTGGTGCTCGACTGTGGCGAGTGCGGGGAGCCGGCGCAGCGGGTGCCCGACGTCGCCGACGCCTGGTTCGACTCGGGGGCGATGCCCTACGCGCAGTGGGGCTACCCGCACCAGGGCCAGGAGGAGTTCGCGCGCCACTTCCCCGCCGACTACATCTGCGAGGCGATCGACCAGACCCGCGGCTGGTTCTACACCCTGCTGGCGGAGTCGACGCTGCTGTTCGGCGAGAGCTCGTACCGCACCTGCGTCTGCCTCGGTCACATCGTGGACGAGGACGGCCGCAAGATGTCCAAGTCCCTGGGCAACATCCTCGACCCGTGGGAGCTGATCGGCAGCCACGGCGCCGACGCGATGCGCTGGCTGATGCTGGCCGAGGGCAATCCGTGGGTGTCCCGGCGGGTCGGGCCACAGCTGCTCGAGGACGTCGTACGGCGGTTCCTGCTGACGATCTGGAACACGCACGTCTTCTTCACCACCTACGCCACCATCGACGGCTTCGACGTGCATGCGCCGGCGCCGGCGGTCGGCGACCGCCCCGCGTCCGACCGATGGGTCCTGGCCGAGCTGGCCGACCTGACCTCGACGGTGGACCGGGCCCTGCAGCACTACGACGTGTCCACCGCGACCCGCCGGCTCGAGCGCTTCGTCGACGACCTGTCCAACTGGTACGTGCGCCGCAACCGGCGCCGGTTCTGGAAGGCCGCCGCCGACGATCCCGCGGACAAGGCGGCCGCCTACCACACCCTCCACACGTGTCTGACGACGCTGTCGCAGCTCTTGGCACCGTTCACGCCCTTCTTCGCCGAGCGGCTCTGGCTCGACCTCGTGGTGTCCCAGGACCCCGAGGCGCCGGTGTCGGTGCACCTGACCGACTTCCCGGTCGCGGACCCCGACTGGGTCGACGACGACCTGCGGGCGGCGATGGTCACGGCACGGCGCGTGGTCGAGCTCGGACGCCAGGCACGCACGACCTCGGCGGTGAAGGTCCGCCAGCCGCTGGCGCGGGCGTTGGTCACCGTGCCCGAGTCGGAACGGGCGGGACTCGCCAGCCTCGTCGCCGACGTCGCCGAGGAACTCAACGTCAGACAGGTCGAACTCGGCGACGGCACCGGCGACCTGGTCGAGCGGTCGCTCAAACCCAACTTCCGCGCCCTCGGTCCGGCCTTCGGCAAGCAGTCCCCCCTCGTCGGCAACGCCCTGCGCGACGCCGGTCCCGACGAGGCCGCCGACGTCGCGGCGAGCCTGGCACGCGAGGGACAGGCGCAGCTGGCCGTCGGGGACGGGACGGTCACGGTCACCACGGACATGGTCGAGGTGGTCGAGTCTCCACGGACCGGCTGGGCCGTCGCGTCCCAGGGCAGCACCTCGTTCGCGTTGGACACGGCACTCACCCGCGAACTCGAGGTCGAGGGTGCGGCGCGGGAACTGGTACGCGCGGTCAACGACCTCCGCAAGGGCGAAGGGCTCGCCCTCGACGACCGGATCGCACTGACGGTCGCGGTCTCCCCGCCAGACCTCGACGCCGAGTTGGCCGCCGCCGGCCTGTACGACCTCCTCGGGCGCGAGGTGTTGGCGACCCGGGTGGTCCGCGACGAGCCCGAACAGCCCCGGGAGGTCGACCTGGGTCCGGGCTCGGCACGGGTGGCGATCGAGGTCGCGACATGATTCGGCGGCTGTCGTGGGCGCTGTTGTTCGCCACGCTGGGGGCCGGCGTCGTCGGCGCCGCCCGCCAGCGGCGCGAGATCGTCCACCCGGGCGGCGCGACCCGACCGCCCGCGACGCCGCCGCCGACGCCGGGACCGGTGGGTCGCGCGCTCGCCGGGTGGGTTCCTCCGCCGCCGAGAACGGCCACCGGCAGGGCCGCGGCGCTGGTCTGGGCCTCGCCCCTCACGGCCGTCGGACTGCTCGTGGCGTTCGTCTCCGGTGGCCGTCCCCGGTGGCACCCCGAGTACGGCTGCTTCGTCACCGAGGGTGTCCGCGGTCCCTCGGCGCTCGCCCTCCGGCTCGTCGGGGCCGAGGCGAACGCGATCGGGCACGTGGTGTTGTCGCGCCACGGGACCAACGCCGCGGCCCTGCTCGCCCACGAAGCGGTGCACGTGCGGCAGGCCGAACGGCTCGGCCCGCTGCTGTTCCCGCTCTACCTGTGGTTGTCCGCCCGGTACGGCTACCGCCACCATCCGATCGAGCAGGCAGCGCGGCTCGGCGCGCGACGTGCGGTCGAGGCGGCCGGTCCGACGGGGCGTCGCCCCGTCTGACCGCGTGACCTCAGCGCAGCTGCTCCTGGACCGACTGCGCCAGCGCCGGGGTCATCCCCGCGACCTCGCTCAGTTCCTCGACGGACGCCGCACGGATCGCCTCGACGGTGCCGAATCGCTCGAGCAGGGCTGCGCGCCGGCTCGGACCGAGCCCGCGGACCCCGGCGAGCGGATCCGGGGTGTCGGCGACCGGACTGGTGGCCGGTGCCGACCGCCGGACGACGGCGGCTCGTCGATCGGGACGGACCGCTTCGGGCGCGTCCGCGTCGTTGTCGGTCACGGGCCCGGTCGTGGCGGCAGACGCCGGCGCGGTGCCGCCGACGAGAGGCGCCGGGGTCCCCGTCGCATCACCGCGTCGGCGCAGCAGGACGCTGGCGCCGAGCAGCAGCATCGACAGCAGGCAGGCGGCGATCGAGAGGTAGATCAGCGTCAGGCCGTCCTGGAACCACCCGAGCACCAGGAGCACCGCCGCGGCCACGACCAGCACGAGGCTGAGCAGGATCACCGGTCACCTCCGGCTCCGTCACCGTCGGGAAGCGACACGTGCTCGTGTCCCGGTGGCAGGCTCGTCGGCGACGTGCCGCCTGCCTCCAGCACCAGCGGTGGGTCCACCGGCGGCACGAAGTCCAGGGCGACGCCCGGCGTGCCGTCGAGCACCCGCAACTGGTCCAGTTGTCCCAGCAGGTGCTGCTCGTAGACCGCGCGGTTGCGATCGGCCAGGGCACGCAATCCGTCGATGCGGTCCTCGATGGCGGCGCGCTGCTCCCGGGCCGCGTCGAGTTCGGCGCGGGCGGCAGCCTCGGCAGCCTCGATGATCTGTGCCGCCCGCTCGGCAGCTGCGTCGAGCTGGCCACGGACCTCGCGCTCGCAGGCCTCGCGCAGTTCGTCCGCCTGCTCGCGCGCGTCCTCGAGCGCGCGCGAGGCGGCCCCCTCGGCGACGGCGGCGTTGCGACGCACCGCGCTCTCGCGCTCGAGTGCCTGCGCGAGGCGGGCCTCGGCGTCGCGCACGCGTCGCCGCAGTTCGTCGAGCTCGCGGTCGGTGCGCTCGATCTGGTCCGCGATCTGGTCGAGCAGTTCGTCGACCTGGTCCCGTGCGTAACCGCGCGTCGCGCGTCTCAGCTGGTAGTTGGCCAGGTCCTCGGGGCGCAGGGCCATCGGCTCCTCCTCGGGTCGCGGACGGCTACAGGCCGAGCCGGGACGTGACACCCATCAGGATGCGAACGGCGATGAACAGCACGATGATCGACAGGTCCAGCGCGACGCCGCCGAGCCGCAGCGGCGGGATGGCCCGGCGCAAGGGCGCGGCCACCGGCTCCACCACGCGGCGCACCCCGAGCACGAACGGCATCAGCGGCTCGGGCGGGCGCGGCACCCACGAGAAGATGACGTGGGCGAGCAGCACGATCAGGAAGATCTGCAGGAGCAGGGTGATCACGACTCAGCCTTCGGCGCTGGCGTTGATGCGGTAGCCGAGGTCGCTCAGCCGTCGCCGCTCCTCCGCGGGCAGGTGGACCCCCTCGGGGACCAGCAGGAAGGCGCGGGCGCCAACCTTGGTGAGCCGCCCGCGCAGGGCGTAGGTCAGCCCGGACACGAAGTCGACGATGCGGCGCGCATCGGCCGCACTGGCGCGGGAGAGGTCGAACAGCACCGCCTGGCCGGTGCGGTAGCGCGCCCCGACGGCCGGCACGTCGTCGAAACCAGACAGCTCGACGACCGCCGCCCGGGCGGACTGCACGCTCGGCACCGCGCGGACGTGGACGTCACCGGTGGAGATCGGACCACGCAGGGGACGCACCGTGCCCTCGTCGGGCTCACGCACCCGCGCCGGGTGGGGCTGCGCGGAAGATCCCGCGGCCCCCGGCTCGGTGCGCGCGCGCGACGGGCGCGGCGTCGCGTGCTCGGCGTGGGGGTCGTCCTCGGGCACGAACTGCTCCGCGCCGCCGTCGTAGTCCTCGTCCGGCTCTTCCTTCAGCCCGAGGTAGATCAGCGTGCGGTTCCACATGCCGCTGCTCACGTACCAACCTCCTGTGGGCGCCACGGCCCCGCGGCGCGGGGACCGAACAACGCCGTACCGATCCGGACCATCGTCGCGCCCTCGGCCACGGCCGCCTCGAGATCTGCGGACATGCCCATGGAGAGGTGGACGACCTCCGGAAAACGTGCTTTTGCGTCGTCGCGCAGGTGGCGCAACGCCGCGAAGTGCGGACGGGCGGCCTCGGCCGGTGGCGCTCCCGGCCCCGGCAGGGGCGGGATCGTCATCAGGCCTTCGACCGTGAGATGCGGGAGGTCGCGAGCGTAGGCGACCAGGTCCAGGGCCTCGTCCATTCCACACCCGTGCTTGGCCGGGTCCCCACCCACGTTGACCTGCACCAGGACGCGCTGGACCACACCGAGCTCGGAGGCCTGGCGCGACAGCGTGTCGGCCAGCGACCGGCGGTCGAGGCTGTGCACCAGCACGGCGTGCCCGACGACCTGTTTGACCTTGTTGCGCTGCAGGTTGCCGACCAGGTGCCACCTCGCCCCGTCCACCAGCGGCATCTTCGCCGCCAGTTCCTGGACGCGGTTCTCGCCGAGTTCCTCGACGCCGGCCGCGACCGCCGCACGCGCGGTGGCCGGCGAATGGGTCTTGGTGACGCCGATCAGGCGGACGTCGGCGGGCTGGCGTCCCGCGGCCTCGGCAGCGCGGGCCAGGCGCTCGCGCACCTGCCGCACCCGGGTGGCGAGGTCCGGTCCCTTCGGCATGCCGGTCACGAGGTGGCCCCGGCACACACGACCAGGCCGAACTGCCGGCCGGTCCCGGGGTCGGACCGGTGACTGAACCAGCGCTGCTGCGGGTCGCAGCGGGTGCAGCCGTCCGTGCGGCGAACCGTGGGCACGCCGGCGGCGCGCAACTGCGCGTCGACGGCCGCCGGCAGGTCCAGGGCCGGCGTGCCCCAGGTGGTCGTGGCGTCCGCGGCCGGTTCGTTCGCCACCACCTCGGCGTGCATCGGCTCGGGCACCTCGTAGCAGCAGCCGCCGATCGCCGGACCGACGGCGGCGCGGACGGTCTCCGGTCCCGCGCCCAGTCCGGCCAGCGTGTCCAGCGCCGCCGCGACCACGCCGTCCTGGACGCCGCGTCGCCCGGCGTGGACGGCCGCGACGGCGCCCGCCCCGGCGAGCAGGACGGGGACGCAGTCGGCGACCGCGACGGCGAGCGGACGCCCCGGCTGGGCGGTCACGAGCGCGTCGACACCCCGGAGTTCGGCACCGGCCGGGGTGTCGCCGTCGACGACCGCGACCTCGGCACCGTGCACCTGGTGCATGGTGACCCACGTGGCGGGCGCGAACCCGATCCGCCGTCCCACCTCGGCGCGCGTGTCGGCGAGCACGGCCGGCTGGTGCGGGCGACGGTGGGACAGGTTGCCGGCCACCCCGACCGGCGGCCGCGGACGATCGGGGTCGCGTCCGGTGAACCACGCGCCCACGCGCTCGCCGAGATCGACGTCGAGGAGCAGCACGGACACCTGGGGACCCGTCAGCGCAGGAAGGACGGGACGTCGAGGTCGTCGTCGCTGTCGTCGGTGTCGTCGATGACGAGCACGGGTGCGGGCTCGGGCCGGCTGGGCCGGAACACCTCGTCCTGCTCGTCATCGTCCTCGGCGGGGGTGGCTGCCGGGGCGGCGACGGGCTCGGGCGTGCCGGCGACCGCGCCGGTGGCGCCAGCCGTGTCGGGCTCCTTGACGGCGTCGAACTTGTCGAAGCCGGCGGCGATGACGGTGACCTTGACCTCGTCACCCAGCGAGTCGTCGATGACGGCGCCGAAGATGATGTTGGCGTCCGGGTGGGCGGCCTTGGTGATGACGTCGGCAGCCTCGTTGACCTCGAACAGTCCGAGGTCGCTGCCGCCGGCCAGCATCAGCAGCACCCCGCGGGCGCCGTCGATGGAGGCCTCGAGCAGCGGCGAGCTGATGGCGAGCTGCGCCGCCTCCAGCGAACGCGAGTCACCACGGGCCTTGCCGATGCCCATCAACGCGCTGCCGGCGTCCTTCATCACGGTGCGCACGTCGGCGAAGTCGAGGTTGATCAGCCCCGGCGTGGTGATCAAATCGGTGATGCCCTGCACCCCCTGCAGCAGCACCTCGTCCGCGAGCCCGAACGCCTGCACGACCGAGGTCTGACCGTCGGAGATCTGCAGGAGCCGGTCGTTGGGGATCACGATGAGGGTGTCGACCTCCTCCTTGAGGCTGGCGATCCCCTCCTCGGCCTGGGTCGAGCGCTTGCGCCCCTCGAAGGCGAAGGGCCGGGTCACGACGCCGATCGTGAGCGCCCCGATCTCCTTCGCCAGCTGGGCCACCATCGGTGCGGCGCCGGTACCGGTCCCGCCGCCCTCGCCGGCGGTGACGAACACCATGTCGGCGCCCTTGAGCACCTCGGTGATCTCGTCCTTGTGGTCCTCGGCCGCCTGGCGCCCCACCGAGGGGTCGGCGCCGGCACCGAGGCCGCGGGTGAGCTCACGCCCGATGTCGAGCTTGACGTCGGCGTCCGACATCAGCAGCGCCTGGGCGTCGGTGTTGATCGCGATGAACTCCACACCGCGTAGACCAGCGTCGATCATCCGGTTGACGGCATTGACGCCGCCGCCGCCGATACCGACGACCTTGATCACCGCGAGGTAGTTCGACGGGTTCGCCCCCATGGGCTCCTCCTGCGTTCTCGACCGGGCGGGCGGACCTGCCGCTCACGCCTGCGGGCACACCGGACCGGCGGTCCAGCGTCGGGGCGGGGCGAGATCCCGGGCCGCGTCGCCCACCAACGGTGCGGACAGCACGGTGGCGGAAGCGACGTGACGACGGACCAAGCCTCGACCTCAAGTAGAGGTGAACACTTATGTCAACCTCTGGTGGCGGGTGACCGTAACGTCCGCCGCGACGCCGGGCAAGCAACTACGACGTCCGAGGCGCCCGACCCGGCTCGCTCGCCGCAACTGGTGCCGAAAACGCACGCCGGAAGCGCCACGGGAACTTCGCGGGCGGCCATCCCGCGCGCGGTGGCTGCGCTTCCCTCGTGCGGATTCCGCGGTCCGAGCGCCGCCCGGTGATGCCTCGGCGCGGTCGTGACGTCGCGACGGGGCTGACCTCTGGCCGCCATCACCGCCGCGCCACCGCACTACCGCGGCGCCACGGCCGCGCCACCGTCCCCGCACCGCGGGCGGTCAGGGCGGGGTGAAGACCGGTGTGCTCGGGGCGCGGACGTCGATGGAGGCCACCTCGGTGCCGTCGAGGTCCTCGAGCACCGCGCCCAGCGCACGGACCTTCTCGTCGACCCGCTCGGCGCGGCCGAAGTGGACCAGGAGGCCGTCGGCGAGGTGCAGGTCGAGTTCGTCGGGGCCGTCGGCGTCGTAGCGGACCACCTCGGCGCGCAGGGGCCCGGACAACCGCCGCCAGGCCTGGTGGGCGTTGGCCAGGGCCGGTTCCTCGTCGACGTGCTCGCCCGGCTCGGGCAGTGCGTGCGCCGTCACGATCTCGGGCAGACCGTCGACCCGTCCCTCGGCGAGCACGACGCCGTCGCGGTCGAGCAGCACACGGCGATCACCGTGCCGGGCGTTGAGCGCCGGGACGCGCTCGACGACCTCGATCTCGATCGACAGCGGATCGATCCGGCGTGCGGTGGCCTCCCGGACGAGCGGGAGTTCCTCCACGCGTTCTTCGGCGTCGCCGAGCCGCAGGCGCAGCGTCGAGGTCCCGATCGGCAGGTCCGCCGCCTCGATCACCGCCTGCGGGTCCAGCCGCGACGTGCCACGCACCTGCACCTCCTCGAGCGCGACCAGGTCGCTGCGCTCGACGACGAAGAGGGCGACGGCCAACAGTACGAGCAGGCACAGCACGATGGTGCGGCGCAGTCGGTGCTGACGACGCTGTTCGCGGACCTGCCGCCGCCGTTCGGCGATCCGCTCGTCGATCACGGGTCCAGTCCCCCGTCACGGAAGTCGCCCAGCATGGCGACCTCCGGCCGCAGGCGGATGCCGAACCGTTCCTCGACCCGGCCGCGGACCTCGCGGATGAGCGCCCGGACGTCGGTCGCGGTCGCGCCGGGCGAGGTCACGATGAAGTTGGCGTGGCGATCGCTGATCCGTGCGCCACCGACCGCCAGGGCCTTGCCCCCGACCGCCTCGACGAGGCGACCGGCGCTGTCGTCGGGCGGGTTGGTGAAGACCGAGCCGCAGTTGGGCTCGTTGAGTGGCTGGTGCTCGCGCCGCCAGCCGCGGATCTCGCGGATCTCCCGCTTGAGGTCGTCGGGCGAGCCGGGCTCGAGCCGCAACGTCGCGTCGACGACGACCGCGTCGTCGGGGAGCGCGGAGTGCCGGTAGGTCAGCCCCAGTGCCGCCGACGGCCACGTCTCGCGGGTGCCGCTGGAGAAGCGGACGACGTCGACCTCGACGAGGTGATCGGCCATCTGCCCGCCGTGGGCGCCGGCGTTCATGCGTACCGCTCCCCCGAGGGTGCCCGGCACCGCACACGCCCAGGCGAATCCCCCGTAGCCGGCCTCGGCGACGCGGACGGCCAGGGCGGGCAACGGCTCGGCGGCGCCGGCACGCACCCGCCCGTCGCCGCCGTCCTCCAGGCCGCGGAACCCGCGACCGAGCTGGACCGCGACCCCGGGCCAGCCGGCGTCGGCCACCAACATGTTCGACCCTCGGCCGACGACCGTCCACGGCACGCCGTGGTGCCGGCAGGCGGTGCCGACGGCCGCCAGGTCGTCGTCGCGTTCGGCAACGACCAGCACCCGCGCCGGCCCACCGACCCGCAGGGTGGTCAGCTCCGCGAGCGACGCCCCCGGGCGCACCTCGCCGACCACGCCGGCTCGCAGCGCCGACACGAGCGCGTCGTCGCTCGCCGTCGCTTCGGGGCCGGCCGCCGTTCCGGTGCCCATCATCAGTGACGTCCGAGCCGTGCCAGCAGCGCCGGGCCGACCTGGGTCACGTCCCCCGCGCCCGTGGTCAGCACCAGGTCGCCCGCGCGGACGTGCTCGACCAGTGCCTCGACCACGTCGCCGAGGTGCGGCTGGTAGACGACCTTCGCACCGGCGGACTCGGCCGCATCGGCGACCAACCGCCCGGTCACGCCCGGGACGGGCGCCTCGCTGGAGGCGTAGACGTCGGTCACGACCACGAGGTCCGCGGCCGCGGCCGCGCGTCCCAGTTCGGCCCCGAGCACCTGCGTCCGTGAGTAGCGGTGCGGCTGCACGACCACGACGATGCGGTCCGCCCCGGTGGAGCGCGCCGCCGCGAGGGTCGCCCGCAGTTCGGTCGGGTGGTGGGCGTAGTCGTCGACGACCTCCACGTCACCGGCCGTTCCCAGGCGCTGGAACCGCCGTGCCGCCCCGGTGAACCGGGTCAGCCCGTCGGCCGCCCGCTGCAGGTCGACGCCGAGGCTCGCACAGACGGCAAGCGCGGCCGCCGCGTTCAGCGCGTTGTGACGCCCCGGCACCCCCAGCTGCAGGGTGCAGGCCAGTTCACCTTCGCGACGCAACTCGTGCACGCCGTCGTCGCCGAGCAACAGGCGGAGGTCGGCGCGTGGGCTGGTCCCGTAGGTGAGGACGGGTCCACCGATGGTGTCGGCGAGCGCGAAGCTGCCGGGGTCGTCGGCGCACAGGATGGCCGGCGCGCCCTCGGTGCGGCGTGCCAGGAAATCCTCGAAGGCGGCGACGACGTCGGCCTCGTCGGTGAACTCGTCGGGGTGGTCGTGCTCGAGGTTGGTCACCACGGCCAGGTCGGGGCGGTAGAACAGGAACGAGCGGTCCGACTCGTCGGCCTCGGCGACGAACACCCCGTCGCTGCCGCCGTGGGCGTTCGTGCCGCTCTCGTTGAGCGAGCCGCCGATGGCGAAGCTCGGGTCCTGGCCGGCGGCCTGCAGCGCCACGACCGTCATCGAGGTCGTGGTGGTCTTGCCGTGCGTGCCGGCGATGAGCACGGCCCGCTCGCCGGCCATGAGTGCCGCGAGCATCTCGGCGCGACGGAGCACGTGCAGGCCACCGTCTCGTGCGGCGACCAGCTCGGGGTTGTCGGCCGGGACCGCGGTCGAGATGACCACGATCTCGGCGTCCCCGAGGTGGCTGGCGGCGTGCCCGATCTCGACCCGGGCCCCGAGCACGCGCAGCTCGGCCACCGAGCGGCCCTCCTGCAGGTCCGAACCGGACACCGTGTGCCCGCGCTGCAGCAGGATCCTGGCGATGCCGGACATCCCCGCCCCGCCGATGCCGATGAGATGGACCCGCCTGGCCGTGTCCAGCAACGTCATCGGTGCTTCTCCTTCGGCTCGAGTTGCTCGAGGACCAACCGCGCGACGTTGGCCGCGGCATCCGGCCGCCCGAACGCCCGTGAGGCGGTCGACATCGTGCGGTGGCGATCGGGGTCGGTCAGCAGCGGCTGCGCGGCAGCCACCAGGGCGGCCCCGTCGAGGTCCTGGTCGGCCACCGCAACGGCGCCGCCGGTCTGCTCGAGCGCCTGCGCGTTGAGGGTCTGGTGGTCGCCCGTGGCAGAAGGATAGGGAACCAGGACGGCCGGCAGACCGAGCACGGTCAGCTCGGCGATCGAGGTGGCGCCCGCCCGACACACCACGACGTCGGCGGCGGCGTAGGCGCGCGCCATGTCGTCGATGAAGTCGAGCACCCGCACGCGGATACCGGGCCGGGCGGCACGGACGGGTTCCCAGGCGGCAACGGCGTCGTCGTGAAGCGTGCGCCCGACCGCGTGCAGGATCTGCAGGCCGTCGACGTCCCAGCGGGGGTGGGCATCGAGGACGGCGTCGTTGAGCGAGCGGGCGCCCTGGCTGCCGCCGAAGACCAGCAGCGTGGGCACGTCGGGCTCGAGCCCGAACGCCGTTCGTGCCGCGGCGCGCTCGGCGTCGCGGTCGAGACGCAGCAGCTCCTCGCGGACCGGGTCTCCGGTCACGGCACACCGTTCCGGATGGGGGAAGCGGTCCGCCGATCCGGGGAAGGTCACGGCCACCCGGTCCGCCCAGCGCGACGCGATCCGGTTCGTGAGCCCGGGCACGGCGTTCTGCTCGTGGATGACGAGCGGCAGACCCAGGCGCTTCGCCGCCCGGTCGAGCGGGAACGAGACGTAGCCGCCGAAGGTGACGACCGCGGCGGCCTGCTCCTCGCGGGCGATGCGCTCGCACGCCGCAACGGCACGACGCACGGCGAACGGCACCTTCAGCAGCGTCGGAGACGGCCGGCGCGGCACGGCCACGGCGTCGATCAGGTGCAACCGGAAGCCCGCGGCCGGTACCAGCCGCGCCTCGAGGCGGTCGGGCACACCGACGAAGACCGGCTCGACGTCGGCCTGACGCACCAGCTCGTGGGCCACGGCGATGGCGGGGAACACGTGGCCGGCCGTGCCACCTCCGGCGACGAGCAGCTTGGTGGTCACGAGGCGTCTCCGGAGCGGTGGATCAGGCGCGGCGTGGTGGTGTGCGGCCGCAGACGCGTGACGACGGGCGGCGTCGAGCGCGCGATGCTGACCAGGATCCCGAGCGCCACCAGCGTGGACACCAGCGACGAGCCACCGACCGACACCAGCGGCAGGGTGACGCCGGTGATGGGCAGCAGCCCGGTCACGGTGCCGATGTTGATCAGCGCCTGCCCGACGATCCATGCGGTGATGCCGAACGCGACGGTGCGCGCGAAGCCTTCCTCGGCGCCGTAGGCGGCCCGCAGGCCGAAGTACAGCAACGCCGCGAACAGGCCCAGCACGAGCGTCGCGCCGAGCAGACCCAGCTCCTCGCCGATGATGGCGAAGATGAAGTCGGTCTCGGGGTTGGGGACGAAGTTCCACTTGGAGCGTGACGAGCCGAGCCCCACGCCGAACCAGCCACCCTCGCCGAGGGCGAACAGCGACTGCATCAACTGGTAGCCGGTCCCCAGGGGGTCCGCCTCGGGATCGAGCCAGCCCGTGATTCGGCGGAGGCGGTAGGGCGCGACGACCGCGAGCACGGCGATGGAGACGAGCCCCAGGAAGGCGCCGACCGCGACGTACTTGCCCGGCAGGCCCTCGACCCACAGGACGGCGCCGACGATGAGGCCGAGCAGGATCGTGGTCCCGAGGTCGGGTTGGAGGAGCACGAGGACGGCCAGCAGGACCAGCATCGGGATGGCCGGCACGTTGAGGTGGGCGGTGGTGTGCAGCGAGCCGTCGCGCGGTCGCTTGCGCTCGAGGACATCGGCGATCCACAGCAGGGCGGCGAGCTTGGCCACCTCGGAGGGCTGCACGACCATCGGGCCGAAGCCGAGCCAGCGGGTCGAGCCGAACCGCGTCACACCGACGCCGGGCACCAGCACCAGCAGCAGCCCGATCAGCGAGGCAGCCATGAGCGGCCAGGCCAGGCGCCGCCAGATGCGGTGGTCGAGGTTGGCGGTCACCACGAAGGCCGGCACGCCGAGCGCCGCCCACACCAGCTGCCGCCGGAACACCCCGAACGGGTCACCGGCCTCCGCGGCGTCGACGATGCTGGCCGAATAGCTCATCACGAGCCCCGTCAGCAGCAGCACCACCGTCACCACCGTCAGCGCGGTCGCGTCACCGTTCCACGCGCCGGGACGCCAGCGTTCGCGGAGCCTGACGAGCCGCCCTCCGGTCGGCGGCTGCCGGTCGCGTGCCGTGGTCGGGGCACGACCGCTGTTCGTCGGTGCGCTCATCGTGGTTCTCCTCGGCCGCTCGACGTCGGGTCGGTGTCCAAGGCTCGCACGGCGGCGGCGAATCTCTCGCCACGTTGCGCATAGCCGGAGAACTGGTCGAACGAAGCGCACGCCGGCGCGAGGAGCACGGTGTCCCCGGGCCGGGCGACCGCGACGGCGGCAGCGACCGCCTCCTCCATCGAGTCCGCGCCCTCCGCCGGCACCCCGACACCGGCGCACACCTCGGCCAGTTCGGACGCGGCGGTGCCGATCAGCACGGCATGGCGCACCGCCGTGAGCTCGCTGGCCAGGGCCGAGAGGTCGACGCCCTTCGCGAGGCCGCCGGCGATCCAGACGATGGACGGCGCCGAGCGCAGGGCGGCGGCGGCGGCATGCACGTTGGTCGCCTTGGAGTCGTCGACGAACCGCACGCCGTCGCGTTCGGCGACCAGCTCGAGGCGGTGGGCACCGGGGTGGAACGCGCGCGCGGCGTCGGCGACCGCTCCGGCGTCGACACCGGCCAGCAGGGCTGCGGCCGCGGCCGCCGCGACGTTTGCGACGTGGTGCGGCGCGTCCGAGGTGAGTTCGTCGACCCGCAGCAGCCGACCTCCGAACCCCGGCGTCGCGGCCACCAGCGCACCGCCGACCACGCCGACGCCGATGCCGGACACCGCACCCGTGCCGTCGAAGGTCGCGCGTCCGGCCGGGGCGAACCGGTCCGCGAGCGCGAGGGTGGTCGCGTCCGACGCGTTGGCGACGGCCCAGTCCCCCGGTTGCTGTGCGATCCAGATCCGGGCTTTCGCGGCCCCGTAGGCGGCCGCGTCGGCGTGCCAGTCCAGGTGGTCGTCGGCAAGGTTGAGCAGGACGCCGACCTCGGGCCGCAGCCGGTGCACGAAGCGCAGCTGGAACGACGACAGCTCGGCGACCAGCACGGCGTCGTGGGGCGCCTCGGCGGCCGCCTCGGTGAACGGCGTGCCGATGTTGCCGCAGGTGCGGGCGTCCAACCCGGCGGTCCGCAGCATGGCGCCGAGCAGTTCGGTGACCGAGGTCTTGCCGTTGGTGCCGGTCACGGCCAGCAGCCGTCGAGGATGCAGGCGGCCGCCGAGTTCGGGTTCGGACCAGACGGGCAGGTCGCGCTCGGCCGCGGCGCGCAGCACCGGGGCGTGCTCGGGCACGCCTGGCGAGGGCACCACCAGGTCGACGTCGTCGAGGCGGTCCACCGCGACGGCGCCCAGGGCCACCTCGGCACCGAGATCGGCGAGGACGGCGGCGCCCGGATGGTCGTCCCGGTCGTCGACCACGAGCACCGAGATCCCGGCGGCCCGCAACGCGCTGGCCGCAGCCATGCCGGATGCGCCGAGCCCGACGACCAGGGCGCGGTCGATGCCCTCCAGCGGCGCGGGCCCGTCGGCGGTACGGCTCATCCCAGCGGACCGAAGCGGGACAGGTACTCGGCGTAGAACGACCCGAGGCCCAGCGCGACCCCGATGCCGGCGATGATCCAGAAGCGCACGATGATCGTGGTCTCCTGCCAGCCGAGCAGCTCGAAGTGGTGGTGGATCGGCGCCATCCGGAACACGCGCTTGCCGGCGGTCCGGAACACCGCCACCTGGATGATCACGGACAGGGTCTCGAGGACGTACAGGCCGCCGAGCAGGACCAGCAGGACCTGCGTGTTGGTGAACACCGCCACGGCCGCCAGGAGGCCACCCAGCGCGAGGGATCCCGTGTCCCCCATGAAGATGCTGGCCGGCGGCGCGTTGTGCCACAGGAAGCCGGCGCAGGCCGCCATCACGGCCGCGACGATGATCGCGACGTCGAGCGCCTCGCCCGGGAGCATCGGGTAGGCGAACGGGTTGCGGAACTGCCAGAAGGCGATCAGGGTGTACGCGCCGAACACCAGGGCGCCGGATCCGGCCGCCAGTCCGTCGAGCCCGTCGGTCAGGTTCACCGCGTTCGACGCCCCGGCGAGCAGGAGGAAGATCCAGAGGAAGAACGCCCAGCCGGGCAGCTGCAGCTCGATGCCACCGACCACGGACACGTTCTGCGGCAGGTTGGTGAATGCCGGTCCGGCGAAGGCGAACACCGCCGCGATGATGGCCTGGCCCAGGAACTTCGCGGTCTTGCTCAGGCCCAGGTTGCGCCGCATGCGCAGCTTGATGAAGTCGTCGGCGAAGCCGACGACCGCCATGCCGACGAACACGAACATCACCAGCCAGCCGGCCCGCGTGAACGACGCCGAGGTCAGGTGGGCCACCAGGAAGCCCGCGAGGGCCGCCAGCACGATCGCCGCGCCCCCCATCGTGGGCGTCCCGGCCTTTGCGTGGTGGGCCTCGGGACCCTCCTCGCGGATGAACTGGCCGAACCCGCGCTCACGGAAGTAGGTGATGACCAGCGGCGTGCCGGCCAGGGCGGCGATCAGCGCGATCGTGCCCGAGATGAGGATGGCGATCACGTCAGCGTTGCCTCCGTGTCCGGTCCGTCCCCCGGTTCGGTTCGTGCTGCGACGAGACCGTCCGCCACGCGTTCGAGGCCGCCGACGCGCGACGCCTTGACGAGCACCACGTCGCCGTCGGCCGTGCGCTCGAGCAGGTGGGCCAGCGCCGCCTCCGCGTCGGCGACCTCGACGACCCGGTCCGCTGGCAGGCCGGCGTCACGGGCGCCGCGGGCGATCGCTGCGGCTTCGGCGCCGACGACCAGGACCTCGTCGACGTCCAGTTCCTCGCATCGGCGTCCGACCGCGAGATGCTCGGCGTCGTGGTCGGCGCCGATCTCGGCCATCACCCCGAGCACGGCGTGGGTGCGGCCGGTGCGCTCGACGGCGACCAGGGTCTGCAGGGCCGCCGCGACCGAGGTGGGGTTGGCGTTGTAGGCGTCGTTGACCACGACCACGCCACCGGCCTCGACCACCTCGCCACGCCAGCGGCTGACCGGCGCGTGGCCCAGCGCGGCCGCGGCGTCGTCGAGGTCGACACCGAGGTGCCCGGCGACGGCCAGGGCGAGCAGCGCGTTGCCGACGTGGTGGCGACCGGCGATCGGCAGGGAGACGTGTGTCCGGCCCCAGGGCGTGACGACGGTGGCGCTGGGGCGTGCGTGGCGGTCGAGCACGATGTCGGTGGCGTACACGTCGGCGTCGGGATCCTCGAGGGCCACCCGGATGACGGCCGGCGCGTGGTCGGCCATGGCGGCCACGCGCGGGTCCGCGACGTTGAGCACCGCGGTGCCGTCCGGCCCCAGCGACTCGACGAGCTCACGCTTGGCGACGGCGATGTCGTCGATGGTGCCGAAGATCTCGAGGTGGACCCCGGCGACCGCGGTCACGACCGCGAGGTCGGGCGCCACGATCGGAGCCAGCGCGGCGATGTCGCCGACGTGACGGGCACCGATCTCGGTCACCAGCGCCTGGGTGTCCGCGGTCAACTCGAGCAGCGTGAGCGGCACCCCGAGCTCGTTGTTGAACGAGCCACGCGCCGCGACCGTGCGCTGCCCGGCGCCGACCGCCGCGGCCGTGAAGTCCTTGACCGTGGTCTTGCCGACGGATCCGGTGATGGCCACGGCGACCGGATCGACACGCCGACGGACCTCGGCCGCGAGGTCGCGCAGTGCCCGCCAGGTGTCGTCGACCACGACCTGTGCCACCGCAGACGGCACGTCGAGCCGGCGCGAGACCAGCAGGGCGCCGGCCCCGTTGGTCACCGCGTCCGGCGCGTGGTCGTGACCGTCGGCCCGCTCGCCCGGAAGCGCCACGAAGAGGGCCCCCTGCGGCAGCGTGCGCGAGTCGGTGCCGACCGCCTCGACCGGGGTCAGGGGGTCGCCGTGCAAGGTGCCGCCGACCGCGTCGGCGATCTCGTCGAGCGTCATCACGATCATGGGCGCGTCTCCTGCAGCAACTCGCGCGCGACCTGCCGGTCGTCGAAGGGCAGGGTCCGGTCGGCGAACTCCTGGCCGGTCTCGTGGCCCTTGCCGGCGATGACGACCACGTCGCCGTCACGGGCGTTCGCGAGGGCCCACGCGATCGCATCGCGGCGGTCCACCTCGACGTGGACCTCAGCGGGGGCGCCGGCGGTGACCGCCCCGTTGGCGCCTGCGGCGACCGCGTCGAGGATGGCGCGTGGGTCCTCGGTGCGGGGGTTGTCGGAGGTTAGGACGGCGACGTCCGCACCTGCGGCGGCCGCCCCCATCGGGCCGCGCTTGGCACGGTCGCGGTCGCCCCCCGCACCGAGCACCACCAGCACGCGCCGATCGGGTTCGAGGAGGTCGCGCACCGTCGCCAGCACCTGTTCCACCGCGTCGGGCGTGTGCGCGTAGTCGACCAGGACGGTGAAGGGTTGGCCGACGTCGACGCGTTCGAGGCGTCCTGGCGCCCCCGGACAGGCCGCGACCCCGCGGGCGGCGACCTCGGCAGGCACGCCAGCGGCGACCGCGGCGACCACGGCCGTCGCGGCGTTGCTGAGGTTGAACCGGCCGGGGAACGCGGTTCCGATCGCCAGGTCGATCCCGTCGCCGACGAGGCGTGCGCGCGAACCGGTGACGTCGGCGTGCTCGTCGACGATCCGGATGTCGGCGTCGTCGTCGCGCCCCAGGGTGGTGAGGGGGACCTCGGCGACCTCGAGGAGACGGCGGGCCCAGGGGCTGTCGAGGTGTACGACACCGCGGTCGGTGAGACCGGGGGTGAACAACCGTGCCTTGGCGGCGAAGTAGGCCTCCATCGTCTCGTGCCAGTCGAGGTGGTCCTGGCTCAGGTTGGTCCACACCCCGACGGCGAACCGGGTCCCGTCCACGCGGTGCAGGTCGAGCCCGTGCGAGGAGACCTCCATGGCCACCGCGTCGGCGCCACGGTCGTACATGCGTCGCAGCAGGCGCTGCAGGTCGGGACCTTCGGGGGTGGTGCGCACGCCCGGCTGGGTCTCGCCGTGGATGCGGGTCTCGACCGTGCCGATGACCCCGGTCCCCATCGCCGCCGCCGCGAATGCCGCCTCGAGCAGGTAGACGGTCGTGGTCTTGCCGTTGGTGCCGGTGACGCCGACGACCCGCAACTGCTCGCTCGGGTTGCCATGCACGACGGCCGCCGCGGGCCCGGCTGCCTCGCGCACCGAGGGCACGCGGACCTGCGGGACGGGCAGGTCGAGCCACCGGTCGACGAGCAGTGCCGCGGCGCCCTGCTCGACCGCCGCTGGGGCGAGGTCGTGTCCGTCGACGCTCCGGCCGCGAACGGCGCAGAACAGCCAGCCCGGGCCGACCTGCCGGCTGTCGTGGGTCGCGTCGGCGAGCGCGACGTCGTCGCCTCGACGTTCGGCCGACGGGAGCGCGGCAGCGACGTCGGAAAGGCTCGCCGTCACGTTCTTCCTCGGGCGTCGGGTACGGGGTTGGTGACGCCTGCAGCGGCTGGCCACGCGTCGCGGGAGCCTAACGCCGCCGCCGGGCGCATCCGCGCACCCCGGGGCGTCCGGTCGACCGTGCGGTCACCGCCTGCAGGCTTACTCGTCGACCGGGTCGCCGACGGGCGGAGAACCCGGGTCGTCCGCGGGCAGGGCTGGGTGCTCGGCGGCGGCAGCGGCCTCGGCCGCGGCGAGTCGCGCGGCGTCCATCGCGTCGTCGAGGCTGCGCGAGCCGCCGTCGGGTACGACCCGCCGGGCGGACAGCGCGGCGCGCATCACCTCGCTGAACACCGGGGCGGCGACCACGCCGCCGTAGAACGCCGGCGTGGGCTCGTCGACCATGACCGCGACCACGATCTCGGGTGACTCGACGGGGGCGAACCCGACGAAGGTCGCGATGTACTCCCCGGAGTAGCCACGTGCGTCCGCGCTGGGCTTGCGCGCCGTCCCGGTCTTGCCGGCCGCGCTGTAGCCGGGCACCGCTGCGCGTGCGCCCGTGCCGGATTCGCCGGTCACGACCCGCTCCAGCATCTCGCGTACCTGCGCCGCCGTCTCGGTCGAGACGACGCGCCGTTCGTTGCCGGTGGCGGTGGGCGTCAGACGACCGTCCTCGCCGACCGTGCCGCGCACGATCCTCGGGGTCATCGACACCCCGTCGTTGGCGAGCGTCGCGTAGGAGGTCGCCAACTGCATCAGGGTGACGGCGACCCCCTGACCGATCGAGATCGTGGGCAGCGAGGTCCCCCACCACTTGTCGGTCGGCATGAGCAGGCCGCCGGACTCGCCGGGGAAGCCGACGCCGGTGGGTTGCCCGTACCCGAACTCGCGCAGGTAGTCGTACAGACGGTCGGCGCCCAGCTCCTTGGCGATCTCGATCGTCCCCACGTTGCTGGAACGTTCGACGATGTCGCCGAGGGTCCACCGCTCGCCCGGGAACGGGTGCTGGTCGCGGAAGACCTTGCCGCCGGACTCCACGGCGTTGTTGCTCGGTAGCGAGGTGTCGGCCGTGATCAGCCCCTCCTCGATGGCCGCGGCGACCGTGAGGGCCTTCTGCGTCGAGCCCGGCTCGAAGACGTCGGTGACGGCACGGTTGCGCCACGTCTCGGGCTCGCTGTTGCCGCGTTCGTTGGGGTCGAAGGTCGGCGCGCTGGCCATGCCGAGCACCTCGAAGCTCTTGACGTCGAGGACCAGCACGGTGGCCGACTTGGCGCTGTTGGCCTCGACGGCGTCCGCGGCCGCCTGCTGCGCGGCGTACTGGATGTCGCGGTCGAGGGTGAGGACGAGGTCGGTGCCGGGCTCGGAGGGCTGCAGCTCGCGCGTGCCGGAGGCGATGCCGAGGCCACCGGGCGCCTGCTCGAAGGCGAGCATGCCGGGGCTGCCCTGCAGGATGCCGTCGAACTGCGCCTCGAGTCCCTGCAGGCCCTCGCCGTCGATGCCCGTGAAGCCGACCACCTGGCCGGCGAGTCCTCCCGCCGGGTAGACCCGACGGGGTTCGCTGATCAGTCCGATGCCCGGCAGGCCGAGTTCACGGATGCGCTGACCGACCTCCCAGTCCAGTTGGCGGGCCAGGTAGACGAAGTGGGCGTCGCGCTCGAGGCGGTCACGGACGTCGTCGACGGAGCGTCCCAGGAGCGGGGCCAGCGCAGCGGCGGCGGCGCGGCTGTCGCCGGCGGCGGGCACGGGCTGACCGTCCGGCGTCTGGGAGGGCCGGTACGCGCGCGGGTCGGCGTAGATCGTGGCCGCCTGGATCGAGGTGGCCAGGACGTCGCCCTCGCGGTCGTAGATGCGTCCACGCGTGGCCGCGAGGTCCACGGTGCGTGCGCGCTGACGGACGCTGCGGTCCGCGTAGTCGGGTCCGCGCACGATCTGGATGTGGACGAGCTGGCCGAAGACCATCATGAACACCAGCCCGTACGCCAGCAGCAGCCACCGGATCCGTCGGGTACCGGTCTCGCGGCCCGAGCGTCGGACGCGGGGCGCGACGAGCTCGCGGAGGCGGCGCGGCTGCTGGGTCATCTAGCGCTCCACGGACAGGACGGGCTTGAGGGGGTCGGCGGCGCGGCGGCCGTTGTCCAGTTCGGTCACGGCGCCGTCGGCCGGCAGGTTGCGCGTGAGCTGGACGTGACGGCCGGGTTCGCCGGGCACCAGGCCGAGCTCGAGGGCCGCCTGCCGGATCCGGGCGGGGTCCTCCAGCGCGGCGACGTCGGCCACCAGTTGCGCGTACACGCGCTCGGACTCCGCGACCTGGGCGTCGAGCGCCCGTGCCTGCACCGCGTCGGCGGCGGCCAACGCGTTGAGGGTCACCGTTCCGAACACCGCGCCGCCAAGGACGGCGATGACCAGCAGGGCGAACAGCAGCGTGTGACGCTTCTGCGGCTCGCCGACCACCTCGAGGTGGCGTTGCTGCTGCTCGTCGGTGACGAAACGCTTGCGGGGGGCGGTGATGGCGCTCAACGTCTACGACTCCAGGCGGCGGACCGCGCGCAGGCGGGCCGCGGTGGCGCGGGGATTGGCGGCGGCCTCGTCGGTGCCGGGGCGTTCCGGACGGCGGATGACGTGCTCCACCTTCGGCGAGCGCCCGCAGGCACAGACAGGGAAGTTGGGAGGGCAGACGCACCCGGTGGCGGCCTCGGCGAACGCACGCTTGACCGCGCGGTCCTCGAGCGAGTGGTAGCTGAGGACGGCGAAGATCCCGCCGACGGCCAGGCGCTCGACCGCGACCGGCAGGACGGACTCGAGCGCCTCGATCTCGGCGTTCACCGCGATCCGCAGGGCCTGGAACGTCCGCGTCGCCGGGTGCCCGCCGGTGCGGCGCGCCGCCGCGGGAATGGCGTCGCGGACCACCTCGGCGAGTTCGGTGGTGCGGGAGAACGGTCGGGCGGCCACGACGGCCCGCGCGATGCGGTCCGCGAACTTCTCGTCGCCGTAGCGGCGCAGGATGCGGGACAGCTCGCGCGCGTCCAGATCGTTGACGAGGTCGGCGGCCGACGTCGGCAGGTCCGGATCCATCCGCATGTCCAGCGGGCCGTCCTGGCGGTAGCTGAAGCCCCGCTCCGCCTGGTCGACGTGCATCGACGAGATGCCGAGGTCGAGGAAGATCGCCGCCACCCGGTCGAGGCCGAGGTCGTCGAGCACGGCGCCCATGGCGTCGAACCGGGTGCGCACCAGGTGGGTCGAGACCGGCGCGTCGATGCCCCCCAGTCGCGCCTGCGCCAGTTCGAGCGCGTGCGGGTCGCGGTCGAGACCGACCAGCGTCGCCGACCCGTAGCGCGAGGCGCGGGCGGCGAGCACCGCGGCGGCGTGACCGGCGGCTCCGAGGGTGCCGTCGACGTAGACGCCGTCCGGTGCGTCGCCGAGGAGGTCCACCACCCGCCCGAGCATCACCGGCACGTGCGCCGCTCCCCCGTTGCCGGGGGCGACGCGTTCGGGCGGCTGGGTCATCAGGGTCACGATCATCCGAAGGCGAAGGGGCCGTCGAGGGTGGCGAAGGCCTCCTCGGCGGTGTCGCGGTACTGCTCCCACGTGGCGCGGTCCCAGATCTCGACCTTCTCGTCCGCACCGTTGACGGTGAGGTCCTTGTCGAGGCCGGCGTAGGCGCGCAGCCGTGGCGGCACCGTGACGCGGCCCTGGGCGTCGGGGGTCTCCTGGTGCGCGCCGGCGAGGAACACCCGCAGGTAGGCGCGAGCGCGCTGGTCCTCGCGCGGCACCGCCCGCAGTTCCTCGACGCGGCGTTCGAAGGCGGTCAGCGGGTAGACGTCGATGCAGCGGTCCTGGGACGGGGCGAACACCAGTCCGCTGGAGAGCCGCTCCCGGAAGCGGGCAGGCAGGATCACCCGACCCTTCGCGTCCAGCGTGTGCTGGTGCTCTCCGAGGAACAACCCGGTCCCGCCATCTGTCGCCGCGCGCTCTCCCCCGTTCGGGAAAGCCCTCCACTTCGCACCACTCTACGGCACTCGAGCACCTGTCGGCAACGACCCCGGACACGAAAGCGCAGGTCAACGCCGACTTCGGTCGTCAGCGGCCCGCGCCGGGGATCTCCGACCCCGAACGCGGCGGTACCCGGCAAAGCGGGCAGAACGCCGCGCCATGGCAGCGCGGTGGCGCGAAGTGGTGGAACCGGTGGGGCGAAGTGGTGCGGCGGCGCGACCGCGTGCGGCGAGGTGCGGCGCGCGACGCCGTGAAGCCCGGGGCCCTAGGTCGTCGGGTCCATCAGGCGCAGCAGTCCCCCGAACCAGATCGAGGACAGCGTGCGGACCACCGACGCGCGCTGTTGCTCGTCGTCGGTGGCCATGCCCTGGGTCGCGTAGCCCTCGACCATCGCGACGAGGGCGGCCGCGGCGACGCCGGCGTCGTGCGGGGTCGCCGCCAGTGCCGGCTCGAGGTTCTCGGCGACCCGTTCGACGTAGCCGCGACGCACGTCACGCAGGCGGTCGCGGAAGTGCTTGTCGTGGGCCGCGGCCTCGAACCAGGCGCGAACGACGTCGGCGTGCTGCGAGAACACGTCGACGAAGCGGTCGATGACGGCCGCGATCGTGGCGAGGACGTCGGAGCCCTCCCACGGTTCGTCCACCACGGCCTGCAACTGTCGGGCCGTCTCGTCGATGAGCGCGTCGAGCGCCGAGCCCTTGTTCTCGAAGTAGGTGTAGAAGGTGCCGTGGCTGACCCCGGCCATGGCGACGATGTCCTCGACCCGCGCGGCGGCGTACCCGCGCTCGGCGAACACCGCCCGGGCGGCCTCACGCAGGCGCGCCGCGGTGCGTTCGCCCCGCGTGGTCCGGGGTGCGACGGAGTCGCCGGTCACGTCCGCTCCTGTTGGTCATCCGTGGCCGCACCGTAGTGGCCGCGGACGCCGACCCGCGAGACGAGGGCACGATCTTTGACACCGACGTCGACGTCGGGCACGGTGACCGGACCGAGCCAGGAGGTGGGTCGTGTCCTTCGTCTGTGACGGGTGCCGGCAGCAGTACGAGGGCCGCCGCGTGGTGTTCAGCACCGACGCCACCGATGCCCACGGCGTCGACGTCGAGGTGACGAAGCGCTGGGTGACCTGCCCCGCCTGCGCCGACGACGTGTTCGAGCGCATCGGGCTGCCCTCCCCCTGGGACGCCGCTGACGGGCGGACGCTGACCTTTCCCGACGAGGCGTTCGCCGACACGGCGCCCGGCTCCTGACGGGCATCGGTACCATCGGCCGCGGTCCCGTTCGGGAGGGGCCTCGGGGCGTTCCCGGGTCGCGGATCCCGCCGTGGGGCGTCCGGCCGGAGCCTCGGACGGAGCGAGTCGGACGGGGAGGACCGTGTGACCACCACCGACGGCGCGACGCGCCGGCGTCCGGACCTCTCGGCCGTCGCCGAGACGTTGCACGCCATCGAGCGCAACGTCACCGAGGTCGTGCGTGGGAAGCCGCAGGAGGTCCGCCTCGCCCTGATCACCCTGCTCGCCGAGGGCCACCTGCTCGTCGAGGACGTCCCGGGGGTCGGCAAGACCCTGCTGGCCAAGGCACTGGCCCGTTCGATCGACTGCTCGGTCTCACGCGTGCAGTTCACCCCGGACCTGCTGCCCTCGGACATCACCGGCGTCACGGTGTACTCGCCGGACACCGGCGAGTTCGAGTTCCGACCCGGACCGGTGTTCGCGAACCTGGTCCTCGGCGACGAGATCAACCGTGCCGGCCCGAAGACCCAGTCGGCGCTGCTCGAGTCCATGGAGGAGCGCACCGTCACGATCGACGGCACGACCCACGAACTGGCCCGGCCGTTCATGGTGATCGCGACCCAGAACCCGATCGAACTCGAGGGCACCTATCCCCTGCCCGAGGCGCAACGCGACCGCTTCCTGATGCGGATCTCGATCGGCTACCCCCACCAGGACGACGAACTGGCGATCCTGCGCACGCACGGTCGCGAGGATCTGGTCCGCACCATGCAACCGGTCGCCGACGCCGCGGCCGTCGCCGAGGCCATCGTCGCCATCCGCGACGTCCACGTCAGCGACGCGGTCGCGCGCTACCTCGTCGCCCTGTGCCGGGCGACCCGTGCGCACGGCGAGGTCGAGCTCGGCGCGTCCCCTCGCGCCTCGCTCGCACTGATGCGCGCCTGCCGGGCCGCCGCCGCCGTGGACGGGCGCGACTTCGTCACTCCCGACGACGCAAAGGCGCTCGCGCCGCACGTGCTGCCCCACCGCCTGATCCTGCGACCCGAGGCGCAGCTCGCCGGACACGCACCGCACGACGTCGTCGCCGACGTGGTCGACGGTGTGCCCGCACCCACGGAGTGACGCCGGTGCCCGACCGTTCGAGACGCGGGCCGCTCGGGCTCCTGACCGAACGCGGCCAGGGACTGCTCGTGGCGATCGTGCTGCTGTGGGCCGCCGCCCGCAGCTTCGGCATCCCCGAACTGCAGATGGCGGCCGTCGGGGTGCTCGCCCTCCTGGTGCTGGCCGTCGTGTTCGTGCTCGTGAGCTCGGCACGTCTGCGCGTCGAGCGACTCGTGCGGCCGGGCCGGCTGTTCCACGACGGTCAGGGCGAGGTCGTGCTGACACTGCGCAACGTCGGTCGACTGCCGACGGCGACTCTGGAACTTCGCGACGACGTCCCGGCCATCCTCACCGCGCGCGGGACGGCCGTCATGGCACCGTTGCGACCCGGGGCACGGGCGACGGCGCGCTACCCGATCCGTGGCCTGCAGCGCGGCCGCTTCGACGTCGGCCCCCTGGTGGTGTCGATGCGCGACCCGTTCGGCGTCGTCGTCCGCGCGAGGACCATGGGCGACACCGCGCCGCTCGTCGTGTACCCCCCGATCTGGCGGCTGCCGGACGGCGTCCCGCTCGGTGGAACCACCACGATGGGCGGGGAGGGCCGCCCCCGTCCCCAGCCGAGCGGCGAGGACCTGTCCAACGTCCGCGAGTACGTGCGCGGTGACGACCTGCGCACCGTCCACTGGGCCAGCACCGCGCACCGCGGCAAGCTGATGGTCCGCCAGTCCGAGGCGCCCCAGGACCCGCGCGTCGTGCTCCTCCTCGACGTCCGTGCGAGCCGCCACCTCGGACGCGGTCCGTCCTCCAGCTTCGAGACGGCCGTCTCGGCCGCGGCCAGCATCACCTACCACGTCTCGGCCAAGGGTCGGCAGGTCGCGCTGGTCGACCGTCCGCTGCGCGCGGCGCCCCTCGCCCTGTCGTGGCAGGAGTGGCTGGAGCGGCTCGCCGACGCCGAACCCGAGGACGTCGACCTCGCCACGTTGGTGCACCAGGTGGGACAGGGCACCGCCGGTGACGGGACCCTGATCGTGGTGACCACCGTCCCCGACGCGGCCGAGCTGCGTGCCCTGGTGCGCGCGGGGCGCGGGTTTTCCACCCGCGTCGCCGTCGTGGTGGACGCGTCGAGCCATGCCGGCCGCCCCGACGACGAGGAGGCCGCACGGACGGGGTCGACGGCTGCCGCGATGCAGGCGGCCGGCTGGCGCGTGACCGTCGTCGGCGCCGGTGACCGGTTCGACACCAAGTGGCAGGACCTGATGCGGCGGCCCCGACTGAGCGCGGGGGCCCAGCCGTGAGCGGGCGCGGCACCGTCCTCGCGACGGCCGTTCTGCTGCTGGTCCTGAGCACGCTGCCCGCCTACGCCCGGGTCTTCGAAGACGGCGCGTGGCGGGGCCCCGTGGTGTTCGCGAGCCTGCTGGCCCTGGCGTCCGCCGTGGCACTGCGGGCGCTGCGCGTGCCGTGGTGGGGTGCGCTGCTGGTGTCGGCCGCCGGGCTGACGATGCTGACCTACGTGTTGCACCTGCCGCCCGGCCCCCTGGTGCCCGGCAGCGAGCAACTCGACCAGGCGCAGGCCCTGTTCGCGTCGGCCGTGGTCGAGTTGCGCGACACGCCGAGCCCGGCACCGGTCCTTCCGGGCCTGCTGCTGCTGCTCACGTCGGGCTTCTGGGTCGTGACGCACGTCGCCCACGAGGTCGTCGTCCGTTGGCGGCGCACCGGCCTGGGCATCGTCCCCGTGCTCACGCTGTGGGCCGTGCCACTGGCGATCACGTCGGGAGCGGGACGCACGTGGGCCGTAGCGGCGCCCTTCCTGGCCGCCGCCGCCTTGCTGCTGCTGCTGTCGGCACCCGATGCCCTCCCGGCCGCCGCCGACCGGCTGCCGCGTGCCTCCAGCAGCGGGGTGGCGGTGGGTGCGACGGCCGTGGCCGCCGCGCTCGTGCTCCCCGGCATCCTGCCGGGATACGGCGCCGAAGCCTGGGTCGACATCGCCGGCGGCTCCGATCCCCGCGGATACCAGCCCATCGTCGACGTGGCCGAACGGCTGAAGCTGCCCGACGACCGCGACGTGCTACGGGTGCGCAGCGAGCGGCGCACCTACCTGCGGCTGGCCGGACTCGACAGCTTCGACGGCTTCACCTGGCGGCTGGGACCGGCCGGCGAGGGGTCCTACCAGCCCGACCCGAGCGCGTTGTTCTCCGCGCGCGACGTGCTCCCGCCCGAGGCCGAGGCGGCCCGCTCCGAGCCGCTGTTCGTCGACGTCGAGGTCCTCGAGCTCGAGAACATCTACGTGCCGGTCCCCTACCAGCCCGTGCAGGTGCTCGGACCCCAGCGAAACGAGATGGTGTGGTCCACCGAGGGCGGGTTCCTCGCCACGTGGGACACCGTCGACGGCGAATTGGCGGGCGAACCGCGCGTCGGGGTCCGCGAGGGGGTCAGCTACCGCGTCCAGGCCTCCCGCCCGTCGCCGAGCTACGAGGAGCTGTCGCAGGTCACCGTCGACGACGCGCAACGCCAGCGCCTGACGCAACTGCCCCGGGAGTACGAGCGACTGCGGAGCCAGGCCGAGCAGGTGTACGAGGCGGCGGGCGCCGAGACGATGGTCGACCGCGCCCTCGCGCTGCAGGAGTGGTTCATCGGCGAGGACGGCGGGTTCACCTACGACCTCGACGTGCCCGCGTTGCGCGGCGACCAGGCCCTGGAGCGGTTCGTGCTCGAGGACAAGGTCGGCTACTGCGAGTACTTCGCGACGGCGATGGCGGTCATGCTGCGCGAGACCGGCATCCCGGCGCGGGTCGCCGTCGGTTTCCTGCCGGGACGCCTGTCCCAACCGGCCGACCCGGAGCGCGGCCGCGAGGTGGACGAGTACACGGTCTCCACCCGCGACGCGCACGCCTGGGTCGAGGTGCTCTTCCCCGGTTACGGCTGGATCACCTTCGAACCGACCCCGCGGGACGACCGCACGCAGATGGTGCCGCGCGAGGAGGACCTGCTCCCCCTCGAGAACGAGCGCGAGCGCGCGGCCCGCGAGCGCGCCGAAGCCGGGCAGGACAACCCCGACCGCAACCCCGTACAACCCGACGGGCTGCCGCTTCCGGAAGCGGACACCAACCCGCAGGCGCAGGCGCCCTCGGGCGGGACCCAGCCGGACCGCGCACCGCTCTGGCCACTGGCGCTGCTGGCGCTGGGACTGGTGGCGGTCGCGGGCGTGACGGTGCGGTCCCAGCGGGCACGGGCACCGGCGCACGACGCCGCGCCCGAGCAGCGGGTACTGGCCGCCCAACGGCAGGTCCTGGCCACCGCGGCGTCGTTCGGGCTGGTCCGTCGCCCGTCCGAGACGACCCCGGAGCTGATCCGGCGCTGGCAGGCCGAGGTCCGCATCGGGAACGAGGGCACCCGCTTCGCCGCACTCGCCCAGCGGGCGGCGTTCGGTGGCGAGATCGCTCCCGAGGACGCCGAGGATGCCGAAACGCTCGCGGCGCGACTCTCCGAGGACCTCCGTACGTCGGTCGACACCCGGGGGCGCGTACTGGCGCCGCTTCGGGTGCCGTTCGTGGAGGGCATGAGCCGGACCCGCGAGCTGGTGGGCGCCGCCCGGGACCGCTTGGGCGGCTGAGCGAGCCGCCTCGACGGCTGGTGACCACGGCGCGGGCCGCGCGGGTGCGGCGTGGTCAGCCGGCCTCGTCCGGCGGAACCGGTGCCGGCGTCGGCGTCTCGGGTCGCTCGCGAATGGCCGTCGCGCCGAGAAGAATCGCACCGAGCAACAGGGCCATGCCGACTGCGCCGAAAGCGATGTTGAACGTCAGCCCGATCAGGGAGAGCACGCCGACGACAGCCATCGCGACGGCGAGTCGCAGCCGGAGGGTCCGCGACGGCCCGGTGCGACGACGTCGCGCCCGGGCAACGAAACGAGGATCCTCGGCGGCGAGCTGGCGCTCGATCTCCGCGAGGATCCGCTCCTCGTGCTCCGACAACGGCATGTGGGTTCCACGTGACCGACAGTGGGGAGAATGTACCGACGGCCCGCAGGCGGTGCACCCCGACGAGTGGCCGATGCGCGCCCATCCCCCGTGCCGGTCTCCGCCATCGCGCGCGGACCATCCGGCCGCCGCTCGACTCCGGCGGTCGGCGCCCCCCAGGCGCCGCACCCGCAGCGGCGTCAGGCGCCGACGAACACGGCCGGCCGCCTCTGGAGCCGAGCGGTCACGGCCTCGGTGAAGTCGGGTCCCGTGATGCAGGCGACCTGCGCCTGTGCCTCGGCGGCGAGCGCCTCGTCGCGCCCCCGTCCGAGGTTCTCCCGCAGCAGGCGTGGCGCACGCCGCAGCGCGCCGGGACCAGCGGCGAGCCGGGCCGCGAACTCGTGCGCCTGCCCGCGCGGGTCGTCGTTACCGAGGGCGACCTCGGCCAGCCCGATGGCCAGCGCCTCCTCGGCCGCCACCGTGCGGGCGGTGAGCGTCAGCTCCGTGGCGCGCCCGAGGCCGAGCAATCGCGGCAGACGCCAGGTTCCGCCGAGGTCGGGCACCAGGCCCCAGTCGGCCTCCTTGACCGCCAGCTGCGCCGAGGGCGCCACCGCACGCAGGTGGCACGCGATGGCGAGCTGGATCCCGGCGCCGTAGCAGTACCCCTCGATGGCGGCCACCGTCGGCTTGTCGAGGTCCTCGTAGGCGGTGAACGCGGCCTGCAGCCGGGCGATGAACGCCGACTCGACGCCGTCGCCGATCTGGTCGCCGAACACGCCGACGTCGATGCCGGCCGAGAAGACCCCGCCGTCCCCCGCGACCAGCACCGCGCCGACAGCCGGGTCCGCCGCGGCCTGCTCGGCGTGCTCGTGCAGCTGGTCGAACACGGCCACGCTCATGGCGTTGCGCTTGTCGGGGCGCCGGATGGTCACGTGCGCCACCGCCTCGTGCACCTCGTACGTCACGACCTCGCCCACAAGACGCCTCCCGTTCTCGCCTACCCGCCCGCACGTCGCGGGGCCGTCAGCGTAGGAGCCGGCTGCTGCGGCGCCCCGCCACGCTCACGCGTCGTCGAGGCGGCGGTCCTCCGCGGTCGGTGCGGCCTCGGGTTCCTCCTCGTCGAGCAGTGCGGCGTAGGACACGCCGATGCCACGGAAGCGTTCGGCGACGCTGTCGGCCACACGTTCGACGTCCTCCCAGCGGCGGTCGCCCCACGCCGCCGACTCCTCGCCGGCGTCCAGGGGGAACAACTCCGTCGGGGCGTCGAGCGCGAGTTGGCGGGCCGCGTCGCCGTCCCCGAGGTTGGAGACGCCGACCCCGAGCAACCGGACCCGTGCGCGCTCGAGGCGCAGGCCGTCGAGGAGGCCGCCGGCCACGGTGACCAGGTCGTGGGTCCGATCGGTCGGCGCCCGCAGCGTGGACGAGCGCGTCACGGTCTCGAAGGAACCGAACCTCACCTTCAGCGTGATCGTGCGTCCCGAGAGTCCGGCCTTGCGCAGGCGCCGGCCCACCTTCTCGCACAGCCGCAGCAGCTGCCGGCGCAGGACGTCGGGGTCGTCGATGTCCTCGTCGTAGGTCTGTTCGGCGGACACCGAGCGGGTCGGGTTGACGGGGGTGACCGACCGCGGGTCCTCACCCCTCGCCAGGCGGTGCAGGTGGGTTCCCGTCACGTCGCCCACGACCCGCTGCAGCGTCCGCAGGTCGGCGTCGGCGACCTGGCCCACCGTCGTGAACCCGTAGTCGGCCAGCCGCTCGACGGTCTTCGGTCCGGCCCCCCACAGCTCCGCGACGGGCAGGGGCCGCAGGCGGTCACCGACCTCGGCGGCGGGCCAGTGCAACAGCCCGTCCGGTTTCGCCCTGGCCGAGAGCAGCTTCGCGACCGACTTCGTCGGGCCGATCCCGACGGAGCACGGCAGCGCCAACTGTTCGCGGACGTCGGCGCGGATCCGCTGTCCGATCTCGGTCGGCGAGCCGAACAGGCGGACCGCGCCGGCGACGTCGAGGAAGGCCTCGTCCAGCGAGAGCGGCTCCACCAGCGGGGTGTAGTCCCGCAGGATCGACATCACCTGTCGCGAGACCTGGCGGTAGACCTCGAACCGATGTCGGGCGACGACCAGGTCCGGGCACAGCCGCCGGGCGCGGACCATGGGCATGGCGCTGCGGACGCCGAACCGGCGTGCCTCGTAGGAGGCGGCGGCGACGACGCCGCGGTTGCCCGCTCCACCGACCACGACCGGGCGACCGCGCAACGACGGGTCGTCCCGCTGCTCCACCGAGGCGAAGAAGGCGTCCATGTCGACGTGCAGGATCGGTTCGGTGACGACCGACACCTCACACCTCCGGCCCAGCGGCCCGTGACCACACGATCGAACGGACGTTCGCTGCCGCAGCGTAGCCTCCCGGCGACCCGTGCCCGAGGCGACCCGCAACGGGATCGGTGGCGTGACCTGCCATCGTGAACGATCACTAACATGCCGTCGTCGTCGTCTCCGAGGTCGTGCCCGCCGTGCCCATCGCCACCGTCCCCGACCACGTCGCGGTCGCCGTCCCCGACATCGAGGCTGCCGCGGAGCGCTGGCACGACCAGCTCGGCGGGGGCTGGGTCGGTCCCCGCTTCCCGGTGGCCCACGCCGGCTTTGCGACCCGTCAGTTGCGGTACGCCGGTGGAGCGAAGCTCGAACTGCTCGAACCGACGACCCCGGACGGCTTCGCGGCCCACTTCCTCGCCCGCTTCGGGGCCCGGATCCACCACGTCACCCTGAAGGTCGCGGCGCTGCTGCCGGCGGTCGAGCGTCTGCGGGCCGAGGGGCTCGACGTCGTGGACGTCTTCGCGGAGGGCGACGTCTGGCACGAGGGCTTCCTGCGCCCCTCGCAGGTCGGCGGGCTGATCGTGCAGGTCGCGTGGAGCGGCCGCAGCGACACCGAATGGGCCCAACTGGCCGGGCTCGAACCCGAGCCGCCGGCCCAGGGTGCCGCCCGGCTGCTGGGTCCCACGCTCATGCATCCCTCACCGACCACGGCCGCCGACGTCTGGCGGCGACTGGGTGCCGAGGTCGACGGCGACGACGACGGGGTGCGCGTGCGCTGGCCAGACGCGCCGCTGGACGTCGAGATCGTGCCGGGTGCGACCGCCGGCCCGGTGGGCCTGAGATTCCAGAGCGTGCCGATGTCGGCGGACGCGGCGGGCGACCACCCGCCGGGCGAGGACGCCGTCGCCGGTCCCCCGGTCCTCGTCCCGGCCGGTCGCGGCTGACCGCCCCGTCGCCGCCCGCCCGCCGTCCGTCCACGTCGCTCGAGGTGGTCAGGCGGCCGAGCTGTCGAGCCCCGCGACCTCGAGGGCCTCCGTGAGGGTGTCGACCACCGGGACTCCCACCGCCTCGAGTTCGGCCCGGGGATGCGAGCCGCCGTCGTAGAGGATGCAGCGCGCCCCCACGTGGTCGGCGGCCAGCGCATCGTCGATGGCATCGCCGACGACCAGGATCTGGTGGGGGGCGGCGCCGGTCACGGGCAGGACATGACGCAGGTGGGCTTCGAGGTGCGGCGCCTTCGGTCCACCGCCGGGGCCCCGCAGGCCGTCGATGCGCAGGAAGCGGTCGTCGATGCCCAGCCGCTCCACGAGCGGCACGAGCTCACGGTGGCGATACATCGACAGCAGGGACTGCGACCGACCCAGCCGCGCCACCCGGTCGAGCGCCACCTCGGCGTCCACGGCCAGGCGCGCCCGCTCGAGTGCCGTCGCGTAGCCGTGGTGGTAGACGTCGTCGAGGCGGTCCCACTCGTCGTCGGAGATCGCCCGCTCGAACAGCCGCTCGTAGAAGGTCTTGACCGGGCGGGTGTACAGCCGCTGGTAGGTCGCCAGGTCCGTCGGTGGCAGACCGCGGTCGGCGAGGACGGCGTTGAGCGCCTCGACGACCAGCAACTGGTCGTCGAGCAGCGTGCCGTTCCAGTCCCAGACCAGATGTCGGATGTCGGTCATGACGGGGCAGGCTACTGGTTGCAGGGCACGGGCCCGTCGACGCGGTCGGCGGCGACGTAGGCGTCCTCGCGGTCATGGCGGCCGTGCCCGTCCCGCGAGTCGTAGCGGGCGATGGCGAGCCCGCGCTCGATCAGCCGGAGACCGGCGTCCGTGCCGTCCACGTCGAGGTAGCGCAGCAGACGGTCGTAGCGGTCGCGGTCGTCGCGGGCTCCCGCGACCAGGTCCACCTGCCGTCCGTCGACGAGGTCGGCCATGGCGGCGGCAGCCTCGACGTAGCCGCACTCGCCTCGTTCGGGCGTGTCGATCCCGATCACCCGGATGCGCTCCTCGGTGCCGTCCGCGGCCCGCACGTCGACCGTGTCGCCGTCGACCACGTGCACCACCGTCCAGCCAGGTTCGGTCACCGTGGCGTCCCGACCGGCCGGGGGCAGGCAGGCGCTCAGCAGCACGCCCATCACGGCCAGGAACGCCAGCACGGCGCTCAGCGTGTCGCGCATCCGGCGTCCTCGTCCTCGTCGATCCCCGTCCGGCCCGCCGCAGTGTGCCCGCCACCCGTGACCCGGACGGGCGCCGCTCCGGCCGCGGGGACGTCGGCGGACAGCGCCCTACGCGGTCAGCGGCTGCCGCGACCGAACTCGGAGGCGTACAGGCCGGCGGGACGGCTGACCGGGCGTTCGTGCGGGGCGGGCGTGCCACGTTCGGCCAGCGCCGCCTCCAACCAGCCCTCCTGCCAGGCCCGCCACAACCGCGACAGGTCCCAGGCGCGGGTGCCCGTCACGGTCGCACCCATGCGTCCGCGGCGTGACACCCGTCCCTCGGCGACCAGCAGCCAGGCGTGCAGGACGGTCCAGGCACAGTCGTCGAGGTGACGCTCGAAATAGGTGGTCTGGGTCGTGCCGGTGCGGTCGTCCAACGACAGGAACAGCACCCGCTGTCCGGAGCGCTGCGCCGGCGACTGCACCGCGACCTTGACCCCGGCGACCCGGACCGTGGACTGGGTCGGCAGCCCCTGCAGGTCGCACGCGCGCACCACCCCCAACGCCTCGAGCAGCGGCTCGTAGAAGCTGATCACGTGCCGGCTGACGTCCATGCCCGAGACCGCGAGCTCGGCCCGGACCCGGTCGGCCGCCCGGTCCTCGGGCAACTGCGGGGTGTGATCGGCGTCGAGGTCCATCGCGGTCTGCTCGACCCGGTGGGCGCCGACGGTCGCCGCGGCCCGGCGGCGTCGCCCCGCTCCCGCCCACAGTTCCTCGACGGCCAGTCGCAGGGCCCGGCGGCCGTTCGGACCACCCCGACGCCCGACCCCGGCGACCTGGTCGAGCGCGCCGACCTCGGCCAGGGCCTCGGTGGTCGGGCGGGACAGGCCGCCCCGCTCGCGCAGGTCGGCCAGCGAGGTGAAGGGGCGGCCGCCCAGCAGCGCCTCGACCTCGGCGTCGGTGATGCCTCGGATGTCCTGCAGGCCGATGCGCACGGCGTAGCGGTAGCCGTTGCCGGCCTCGCCGCTGTCGAACCCGGTCGGCGGCACCGGGCGCGGCACCCGGACGGCCTTCGGTGCCTTGCCGGACTTGGGGCGTGGCACCTTGCCGGCGGTCACCTCCTCCGGCCAGGTCCAGCCCGGTGGCAGGTGCGGCGCCGGGTCTTCGCCGCGCTGGACCGCGCGGACGGCGGCGGTCAACCCGAGCAGGTGGTCGGCCAGGCCGCGGTCGACCACCTCGACGGTGTACGGCCCGATCGAGCGGTTGACGTCGGCGGGCAGCACCGCCACCCCGAACAGGCGGCACTCGTCGAGGATCATCCGGCGCGGGTACATGCCGGGATCGTGGGTGAGCAGGCCCGCGGCGAACTCGGGGAACACGTGCGCCTTGAGGAACGCCGAGCGGTAGGTCGGCACCGCGAACGCGGCCGCATGTGCCTTGCAGAACCCGAACGAGGCGAACGACGCGACCTGGTTCCAGATCCGCTCGGCGTCCTCGCGGGTCAGCCCCCGGTCCAGCGCACGGGCCACCACCCAGCCACGGATCGCGGCCAGCTTCCTCGGGTCGGACAACTGCCGCCGCAGCAGGTCGGCGTAGGCGAGGTCGCAGCCGGTGATCGCCGCCAGCACCCCCATGACCTGCTCGTGGTAGACGATCACGCCGTGGGTCTCGCCGAGGACCGGCTCCAGGCACGGGTGCAGGTAGGTGGTTTCCTCCTCGCCGTGCCGGCGGGCGACGTAGGGGGTGACCATGTCGGCCTTGACCGGGCCGGGACGGAACAGCGAGATCTCGGTGACGAGGTCGCCGAACCGGTCGGGCTGCAGGCGGCCGAGCAGCTCGCGCTGGCCGGGTGACTCGATCTGGAACATCCCGACCGAGTGGGTCGAGCGGATCAGCGCGTAGGTGTCCGCGTCACCGCCCGGGATCGCGTCCATCGACAGCCGGCCCCGGCCGTCCCGTCCCGGCAGCGCCGGGTCCGCGTCGCGGGTGGCGGGCAGCCCCGCGGTCCCGTCCCCGTTGACCAGGCCGAGGGCGTGGGACATGGCCGACAGCATCCGTACCCCCAGGACGTCGAGCTTGAGCAGGCCGAGCGCAGCCACGTCGTCCTTGTCGAACTGGCTCATCGAGTAGCCGTGGGCCGAGCGCTCCAACGGCGTGCGCGAGGTCAGGTCGCGATCGCCGAGCAGGATCCCGCACGGGTGCATCGCGAGGTGGCGTGGGAACCCGTCGATGCGCTCGACCAGGTCGAACAGCCGGGTCAGCTGCCCGGCGTCGAGACGGCTGTTCTTCAGCTCGGGCAGCCGGTCGACGGCGGTACGCGCGTCGCGGGCACGGGTGTGGTGGAAGCCCTTGGCGACCAGGTCGATCTCCTCGGGCGGCAGGCCGAGCACCTTGCCGACCTCGCGCACGGCCATGCGGGCCTGGAAGGTCTCGACCATGGCGACGCACGCGGTGCGCTCTTCGCCGTACCGGGCCATCACCAGGTCGTAGACGTCCTCGCGCCGGTGTGACTCGACGTCGAGGTCGATGTCGGGCAACTCGTCGCGGTAGGGGTTCATGAACCGTTCGAACGCGAGGTCGTTCGCGATCGGGTCGACGTCGCTGATGCGCAGCGCGTAACAGACCAGGCTGCCGGCGGCCGAGCCGCGACAGGCGATCAGCACGCCGAGTTCGCGCACGTCGGCGACGATGTCCGACACCGCCAGGAACAGGTCGTGCAGGCCGAGCTGGTCGATCATCGCCAGTTCGTGCTCGAGGCGTTCGCGCACCGCCGGGGTGATCCGGGTGTAGCGCTGTGCCGCGCCGGACCAGCAGCGCTGGTGCAACTCCCCCGCCGCCACCTCGGCCGACAGTCCCGACAGCCGCGGTACGTGCAGGCCGCCGAGCCCGAGGTCGACGTCGCAGCCTGTCGCGAGCTCGTGGGCGGCCACCAGCAGGTCGGGGCGTTCCCGGAACCGTTCGTGCTGGTCGGCGGCGCTGGTGAACCACGCCTCGGCGGTGGCACGACCGAGATGGTGACGACCCAACGGCACCTGCTGGCGCACACAACGCAGCACGTCGGCGACCGCGGCGTCGTCGGGGGTGAGGTAGCGCACGTCGTTGACCGCGGCCGCCCGCACCCCGAGGCGGCCGGCGATCTCGAGCGTCCGCCGGATACGGGTGTCGTCGCCGGGTTCGGCCAGGTCGTGGCCGCCGGCACCGCTGGCCAGCGACCGCCGCCCGCCCGGCGCGACCCGGTGGTTGCGCACGCCCAGCACCACGTCGTCACGGCCGAACACCTCGAGCCAGTGGCGCAGTTCGACCTCGGCCGCGTCGAGGTGGCCGCGCGCGACCAGGCGCCCGAACGGCGAGTCGACCCCGAGCACCGCCACCACCCCACCCGAGGCCGCCACGTCACCGAGCGCGTCGGCGGGCAGGTGCGGGTCGCTGCGCGCGTCGGCATGCGCCGCGCTGACCGCCCGGCACACCCCGCCGTACCCCTCCCCGTCGCGCGCCAGCAACGTCACCCGCGCGGCGTCGTCCTCGAGCCAGCCACCACCCCTGCCCGGACGCGCCTCACCGGGATCGCGGACGCGGCCGCCACGGGTGCGCTCCCAGCCGGCGCGCGCATCGGGGGCGAGGGCAAGGTCCGTGCCGAACACGGGGGTCACCCCTTCGGCGGCGCAAGCCTGGGCGAACCGGACCGCGCCGTAGAGCCCGTCGCGGTCGGTGATCGCCACGTGGGTCATGCCGGCGGCGGCCGCGGCGGCCGCCAACTCGCGCGGACGGATCGCCCCGTCACGCATCGAGTACGAGGTGCGGGCGCTCAGGTGCGCGAACGGTGGCGTTCCGGGTGGCGCGGGCCTGGCCCTGCCGGCCCGGTACAGCGCCTCGGCGGCTTCGGCCGCCCGGTGCACGTCGACCTCGTGGTCCTCGACCGACGCCTCGTGCTCCTGGGGCGACCAGCGACGGGTGGCCGCCATCAGTCCCAGACGCGGTCGAGACGCCAGGTCTCGCCGCGCCGGACCAGCTCGTACACCCCACGTGCCGGTTTGCCGTTGGCGGCTTCCACCCGCCACAGGTCGGTCTGCTCGATCTGGACCGGCTCGCCGTCCGGGCGTCGCCACCAGCCCGGGTCCTCGCGCCAGTGGCCGAGCACCTGCAGCACCTGGTAGCGGTTGCCCCGCCAGGTGAAGGCGCTCGGTGCCGTGCCGTCGGTGCCGGTCGTGGGAAGTTCGACCTCCTCGATGGTCTCGCGGTATCGCTTGCTCATGGTGTCCGCCATCCGGTTTCCGCCGCCCGTCATGGGCGTGTCATCGAACGTGTGTTCGAGTGAAGCCGGCACCGTACGACGCGGCTGGGACACCCGCCAGCGAACGACCCCCGCCGCCCGCGCGGCGCGCAACCCCGCGCACCACCTCGACTTTCGTGTCCCCAGCCGAAAGTTGGGCTCCCCGGCCGGCCCGGCCCCCAACACCACCTCGACATTCGTGTCCCCAGCCGAACGTGGAACCGCCCGGCCAGGCCCGGACACCTGCAGGCCGCCCGGTTTCGTGCCCCCAGCCGAACGTTGGAACCGCCCGGCCGACGGTCAGGCGGGTGGGGGGTCCTCGGGGAGGGTGCGGCGGGCGCGGACGAACAGTTCCCGAGCCGCCTCCTCGGCGACCTCCTCGACCGGCTCGCCGGCCAGGACCCTGGCGTTCCAGCTCCCGAGCAGCGCCGTCGTCAGCTGCGCCGCCATCGGCCCGAGCGCGACCCGCACCGCCGGCTGGTCCTCGATCACCTCGGCCCGCACCTGCGGCAGCGGCACGAACGCGGGGAAGACCCGCAGGTCGTCGATCAACGGGCGCAGACCCGCCCGCCACGCGGCGCCGTCGGTCGCCGTGGTGAGCCCGGCGAGGCAGTCCCCGGCGGCGACCCCGCGCACCGCCTCCTCGGGGTCGGCGGCGAGGAACTCGCGGTCGCTGCGCACGCTGTAGGCCTCGAGGACCGCCCGCAGCCCGTCCACGCGGGTGCCGAACTCCTGGTCGACGCACACCCGGGCGTCGGGCTGCTCGGACAACCGCCGGGCGAGGTCGGACAACGTGCGCAGGTCGGCGCCCGCGGCCGGGGGGCCGAGCACCACGAACGCGAACGTGGCGTTGGCGGGTGGCGCGTCCAGGCTGCCGTCCCGGAACTGCGGCCGGAGCCAGATCAGGCCCTCGTCCTCGTCGTGGTCGCGCACGGCCATGAAGCTCGCCCGCGGATCGCCCGGCGGGTCGGCTCGTCCCAGGGTCTCGAGCCATGCCTCGCCGGTGTAGCCCGTCCGCACGTCGACATCGCCGAGCTCGAGGGCCTGACGGGCGTCGCGCGCGTCGCTGAAGGTCACGAGCTCCCCCGCCAGTCCCGACAGCTCCAGCAGCGCCAGCATGGTGTGGGCGAGCACCTCCGTCTCGGGCTCGGCCCCGCTGGCGATCCGGAGGGGCGTGGGAGGCGGCTGGTCGGGATCCTCGGTGGCGGCGGGCACGCCGGGGCCGGCCTGCGAGGTGCAGGCGACGAGAAGCACCAGGAGACACAGCCAGCGACGCACCCTCCCAGGCTGCCACACCTCCCTCGTTGCCGCCCGCGTTGCCATCGGTGGGCGTGCGGTGGCACCGCGTGGCGGTCGTACACTCGCGGCATGCGTAGACGCCCCGCTCCCCTCGCCGCGCTCCTGGCCGTGCTCCTGCTGGCGGCCGCCTGTTCCGGCTCCCCCGATGCCGCTCCGACGCCCACCGCGGACGAGACCGAACGTGAACTGGCGATCGCCGTGGCCAGCTTCGACCTCGCGGTCGGCGAAGATCAGCGCCTGCTGGCCGGGATCTACACCTCCGAACGCCAGCTGCTGGGCTTCGGCGAGGTCACCTTCGACCTGGGCTTCCTGGGCGAGGAGCCGGGTGGCGAGGCCGAGCTGACCGAGCGGGTGCAGGCCGGCTTCCTGCCCGTTCCGGGCGCCGAACCCGGGGGTGGGGGCACCCAACCGACCGTGCTGATGGGGCAGGAAGGGGCCGGGGTCTACGCCGCGCAGGTCCCGCTCGACGAAGCCGGTTTCTGGGGTCTGCGGGTGACGGCCGAGCTCGACGACGGCACGGTCCGCCAGGGCCAGACCACCTTCGAGGTGTTGCCCGAACCGCTCGTTCCGGCCGTCGGCGACGAGGCGCCCGTGACCCGCAACCTGACGCTCGCCGACGTCGAGGCCGGCACGGCCGCACCGGCGTCACTCGACTCCCGGGCGCTCGACGGTGGCGAGGTGCCCGCCCACCGCCTGCACCAGACCACCATCGCCGACGCCATCGAACAGGGACGACCGGTCGTGGCAGTGTTCGCCACCCCGGTCTTCTGCGTCAGTCGGTTCTGTGGCCCGCTCGCCGAGACCATCGAGGAGCTCGCGACCCGGTACGACAACCGCGCCGACTTCGTGATGGTGGAGGTGTGGGAGGACTTCGAGGACCAGCAGCTCAACGCCGCGGCCGCGGAATGGATCCAGACCGAGACCGGCGGGAACGAACCGTGGGTGTTCCTGGTGGGCGAGGACGGCCGGATCGCCGCGCGGTGGGACAACGTCCTCGACGTCGCCGAACTCGAGGCCGAGCTCGAAGCACTTCCGGCCATCCCCCCGCGGGCCGAGGGCAGTCCGGCCGAGGAGCTCTCCGAGGACTGATCGCCGGCGCCCGTTCAGCGGCGCCGGCGCAGCTGTGGCGGTAGCAGCGCCACGTCGCTGCCCGCGAGCCGGTCACCACGTTCGCCGGCGGCGAGCAGGCCACGGACGGCCGATCCCCCGACGACCACGACCTCGGCGACGAACGCCAGGAGCACACCGAGTCCGCTGAGTTCTGCGAGCAGGCGGACCCCGAGTCGGTCGGTCGCGAGACCGATGACCAACCAGGCGAGCACGACGAGCGCGCCGATGACCACGAGCTGCCGCCGCAGCCGGCGGGCCGTCCGCCCCCAGTCCACGATGGGAGCCGCCACCTCGGGTGCCGCCGCCGCCTCGGGTGCGGCCGCCGCCTCGGGTGCGGCCGCCACGCCCGGCACGCCGGTGGCGATCTGGGATGCAGCCGCGGGCACGTCGGTCGACGGCGGTGCGGGATCGGGTGCGGTCACGAGGGCCTCGGGCACGGGATGCGGCGGCCGAGGGTATCGGCCGCCGCATCGTCGTAACGGTCAGTGGGCCTCAGGCGAGCTGCTTCTCGATCAGGGCGATGGTCTCGCGGTCGAACGCCTCGAGGTCGTCGGGCTTGCGGCTGGTGATCAGCGGTCCGGCGCCGTTGTCGTCGACCACGACCTCCTGGTCGACCCAGGTTCCGCCGGCGTTGCGAATGTCGGTCTGCAGGCTCGGCCACGACGTGAGGGTGCGGCCCTCGACGCAGCCCGCCTCGACCAGCGACCATGGCGCGTGGCAGATCGCGGCGACGGGCTTGCCGGAGGCGACGAAGTCGCGCACGAACGCGACCGCGCCCTCGTGCATCCGCAGCTGGTCGGGGTTGGCCACGCCGCCGGGCAGCACCAATGCGTCGAAGTCGTCGACCGAGACGTTGTCGACCGCTTCGTCCACCTCGAAGGTGTCTGCCTTGTCGAGGTGGTCGAAGCCCTGCACCTCCCCCGGCTCGGTCGCGAGCAGGATCGGCACGCCACCGGCCTGCTTGATGTCGGCCCAGGGCTGGGTGAGTTCGATCTGTTCGACGCCTTCGGTGGCGACGAGGAACGCGACGCGTGCGCCGTCGATGCTGGCCATGTGGGACTCCTTGCGTGGGACGGGTCAGAGCGGGATCCCCATGGTCGGGGCCGCCGCAGCGGCGCGTACTCCAACGGCTGCACGAACGGTCCCGACAGGCGGGCCACCCCGCGACCGGCAGGGGTCGACCACGCCCGGGTCACCACCGGCGGCGGTCCCGCAGCGGTGCGTGCCGCACCGGTGAGATCCCCGCGCCGGCGACGTCACAACGCCGGGTCGCCCAGGTCGAGCCGCAGGGTGGCCAGCACCCGCGTGATCTCGCCGTGCAGCGCGGCGACGTCCAGCGGCAGGCGCACGTCGTGCTGCGGGTACAGCTCGGTGGCGGAGGTGTCGGTGGTGCTGACCTGCCAGCCGCGGGCGAGCAGATAGTCCCCGAGCTGGAACGCCCACGTCAGCACGACGTGGTCCTCGTAGTCGTGCAGCATGAAGGTCAGGTAGCGGTTGAACGGCAGGGTCCACATCCGGCCGCCCCGACGCGACACGCCCTGCGCCCGGAAGCCCAGCGCCTCGAGTTCGTCGTCGAAGGTCTCGGCCGTCGCCCCGTCGCCGTTCACCGGCCAGCTCCCTGGTCGCCTGCGCGGCACACGCTACTCGGATCCGCCGGCCCGACTCCGTACGCTGTCGCGCCATGTACGCCCTGCGATCCTCCGTCCTCGCCCTGGCCCTCGTGCTGGGAGCCGCCGCGTGCTCGAGCCCGGACGACGACGAGCAGCAGGACGCGGTCGTCGAGGAACTGCGTGCCGAACTGGCGGCCCGGGCGGACGCCGAGGGCGCGCTGGCGCAACGCGTCGAGGAACTCGAGGCCCAGCTCGAGCGACTGAGCAGCGACCGGTCCACCAGCCAACGACTCGGCGAGGTGGACGAGCAGCTCACGGCACTGAGCGAGAGCATCACCAGCCTGGGCGAGCGGGTGGACACCGAAGCCCAGGAACGCGTCAGCGTCGGCGAGGAGGCGGCGAACGCGGCTGCCGACCTGCGCAACAGCCTCGCCGACATGCGCGGGCGCATCGACCAGCTGCAGGGCGAGACCGACGAGCTGCGCACGCTGTACCAGACCCTGCGCGAACGGGTCGACCGCATGCAGCAGGGCTGACGGGTCGAGCGGTCACGCTGCCCTACCATCGAGCCGTGCCGAACTCCCCCGCCTCGCGTGACGCGACGCCCACCCGCGTCGGTGGGCGCTACGCGCTGCGCGGTGAGATCGGTCGCGGGGGCATGGCGACGGTCCACCGGGCGGTCGACGAGGTGCTGGAGCGCGAGGTCGCCGTCAAGCTGCTGCATGCGCACCTGGCCACCGATCCGGCCTTCCTCGACCGCTTCCGCCGCGAGGCCCGCGCCGCGGCGGCGCTGGCACACCCCAACGTGGTGGCCGTGCACGACTGGGGCGAGACCGACGAGGGCGCGTACCTGGTCCTGCAGCTCATCGAGGGCCCGTCGCTGCGCGCGGTGCTGCGCCGGCACGGCCGGCTGACGCCACCGCAGGCACTCGGGGTGCTCGCGCCGGCGGCGGCGGGGCTCGGATCGGCGCACCGGGCGGGCCTCGTCCACCGCGACGTCAAGCCCGAGAACCTGTTGCTGGGCGCCGACGGGCAGGTCCACGTGACCGACTTCGGGCTCGCCCGTGCCGCGGCGAGCGCCACCTCGACGTTCGGCGCGGACGTGCTGGTCGGCTCGCCCCACTACCTCTCCCCCGAGGCGGTCCGCGGCCAGCCGCTGGATCCCCGCGCGGACGTGTACGCGTTGGGCGTCACGTTGTTCGAGTGCCTGACCGGCCGTCCGCCGCACGAGGGCGAGTCCCCGTTCGCGACGGCGGTCGCCCACACCTCACGTCGCGTCCCGCCCCCGTCGTCGCTCGTCGACGACATCCCGGCGGAGCTCGACGAACTGGTGCTGGCCGCCACCTCGCACGACCCCGACGAGCGGCCCGAGGACGGCTCGGTGTTCGCGCGCGAGCTGTCGCTGGCGGTGCCGGCGGGAATCGCCCCGCTGGACCTGCACGACCTGGCCGGCGACACGGTGCTGACCGCACGCCCCCAGCCGTCCGGCGGCACGATGACCTTCGAACCTGCCGATCACACCACGCTGGTGGGCCGGGGTGGACCTCCGCCTCCGCCCGGCGCCACCGCCGTCGAGGAGGACCTCGCCGGGGAAACGCTCGACGACGACGTGGTCGAGCGCCGCCGGGGACGGGGCTGGCTGGTGGCACTGCTCGTCCTCGGGCTCCTGGCGGCGTCCGCGGCCGCCGGCTACCTGGTGTGGGACCGGGTACTGGCGCCGGTGACGAGCATTCCCAGCGTGGTCGAGGCACCGCAGGACGACGCGGTGGCCGAGCTCGAGACGGCCGGGTTCGTGGTGGCCCTCGCCGACGAGCGCCCGCACGACCTCGACGTTCCGGCCGGGCACGTCCTCGCCCAGGAACCGCTGGGCACCGCGCGGCGCGGCGCGCGCGTCCTGCTGACGCTGTCCGCCGGCCCGCGACAGGTGACCGTGCCCGACGTGGTCGGCGACGCCGGCGACGTCGCCGCACAACGGCTGCGGGACGCCGGACTGACGCCGACCGTCATCGAACGCCATGACGACGACGTCGCCGAGGGCCTGGTGATCAGCACCGAACCCGGTGCCGCCGAGGTGGTCGACGAGTCCAGCCCGGTCGACGTGGTCGTCAGCCTTGGGCCGCAACCGATCGACATCCCCGACGTCGTCGGACGTACCGAGGCCGACGCCGAAGCCACGCTGGTGGGGGCCGGACTGCGCATGCGCGTGGTCGACCGGCCCTACGACGGCGCGGCGGCGGGGACCGTCATCCGCCAGAACCCCAATGCGCAGAGCGGTCCCGTGCTGCCCGGCGAGACCATCGACGTGGCCGTGTCGCGCGGCCCCCAACCGGTCGAGGTCCCGCAGGTACGCAACATGCTCGTCGAGGAGGCGGTCGCGACGCTGCAGGAACTCGGGTTGGAGGTCGCCGTCGAGCGGCGCGGCGGCTTCGGCGCGTTCCTGCGCCCCAACCGCGTGTTCGAACAGGACCCGGGCCCGGGCGCCACGCTGCTGCCCGGACAGACCGTCACGGTGTACGCCTACGAGGAGTGACGCGACAGGCGTGACGTCAGTTGGTGGCGGGCCGCGCCTGGGCCCGCTGCCGGGCGAGCTCGACGTCGTCCCCCTCGGCGACCCACCCCTGCAGTTCCAGGTCGGAGACGGCGAGGTCGGGATGGGTGTCACCGTTGAAGGTGTCGAGGATCTCGATGCTGACACCGGTGGTCAGTACCGGTTCGGTCAACTCGATGGCCTGGGGGGTCAGCCCCTCGTCGAGCAGGTTGATCAGCAGGACGATGCCGCCGTCCATCGTGACCTGCGCCCGCTGGATCCGTGCATTCGCGGCATAGGTGTCCGCGTCGCGGTGGTCGCCGTTGCGGAGCACGAGACGGTCGACCCAGGCCGGTTGCTCCAGCAGCAGTTCGATGCGCTCGCCGACGCCGTGCTCGACCTCGTCGACCGACCCGTCGGAGTTCCAGGCCGTCGCGGCGTCGTCGTCGACCATCTGCGACGCCTCGTAGGACTGCCCGCCCTGGGACGGCAGCGTCGTGCGGGTGGCGATCTCCGCGACGGGCAAGCGGGTCGGCGCGTCGTCGTAGGCGGCCACGTCGAAGTCGGCGCCGGGCAGCGCGAGTTCCCCGCTCCCGAACGGTCCGATGCCGGCGAAGGCGAGGCCGGCGATCGTCAGGCCGAGCACGACCAGCACACCGAAGGCGGCCCACAGGCGCGAACGGGGTTCATCGTCGTGGCGGGGACCGTGGAGGTCCCCGCCGGCGCGCCCGTTCGCCCGTGGGGGCACGCTGCCGGTGTCGAGGTCGGCGCCGCAGCGACCGCACAGTTCGCGGTGCGGGCTGTTGGGACCGCCGCAGTTTGGACAGTTCCGCAGCGCCAGCGGTCCGGACGGCGGCGACACGTCCGCGCCGATCCGGGTGACCCGGTCGAGCTCGCCGGTCGTCTCGCTGTCCTCCGGATGCGCGCCACGCAACTGCGCGCGGACGGGGGCGACCAGCGCGATGCCGCAGGCACGGCAGAACCGCGCACCCGGCGTCGAGGGAGTTCCGCAGTCGGGGCACGTCGAGGTGCCCGTGCTGCTGTCGCCGGCGCTGGTCACACGTGCTCCCGCGAAGAGGTCGGGGTGGCTGACGTCGGTCCGACTCCTGCGGGCCGCGGGCGCAGCGTAGGCGTCCGCCCGAGACCTTCGGGACACGTCGGTGCGCGACAGGCGTTCGTCGGCCGGTCACGGCGCGCGCTGCCGCGGCCACGGCGGGACGCGTCATGGCCCCTGCCGGCGCACTGCTACGCTGCCCGCCATGTTCACCGTCACGTATGTCGCCTGGTTTTCGGGCCGGTTCTTTACCGGGCCCGGGACCGAGCGCGCTGCGGACACGATCTAGCACCACCACCGCACCGACGACGCGAAGCCCCGGGGTCCAGCCTCCGGGGCTCAGACGTTTTCGGGGGCGGACGACGCGGGGAGCGGGTCAATGACCAGAGAGGACACGACGATGGTCGTGGTCATGCGCTCAGGCGCCACCGATACGGATGTCGACAAGGTCGTCAAGGCGATCGGCGAAGTCGGCGGCGACGCCTTCGTGTCGCGCGGCAAGCACCAGACGATCATCGGGCTCGTCGGCGACCTGACGCAGTTCACCGAGCTGCCCCTGCACGCCTTCCCCGGCGTCGAGGACGTCATCCGGGTCAGCAAGCCCTACAAGCTCGTCAGCGTCGAGACCCATCCACGGCCGTCGACCGTCTGGGTCGGTGACACGCCGATCGGCCGCGACACGGTCACGCTCATCGCGGGCCCGTGTGCCGTCGAGAGCGAGGAGCAGACCGAAGCGGGCTGCAAGATGGCCAAGGAGGCCGGCGCCTCGATCCTGCGCGGTGGCGCCTACAAGCCACGCACCTCGCCCTACGCGTTCCAGGGGCTCGGGGAAGCCGGGCTCGACATCCTGCACGGCGTCGCACGCGACCTCGGTCTGCCCTTCGTCACCGAGGTGGTCACCCCCGCCGACGTCGAGACCGTCGCCGCGAAGGCGGACATGCTGCAGGTCGGTGCCCGCAACATGCAGAACTTCCAGCTGCTCAAGGAAGTGGGGATGGCCGGCAAGCCGGTCCTGCTCAAACGCGGACTGACCGCCACCATCGACGAATGGATCATGGCGGCGGAGTACATCGCGCACACCGGCAACCTGCAGGTGGTGCTGTGCGAGCGCGGCATCCGCACCTACGAGCCCATGACCCGCAACACGCTCGACGTCTCCGCCGTGCCGGTGGCGCAGTCGCTGACGCACCTGCCGGTCATCGTCGACCCGTCGCACTCGGGCGGCAAGCGCGACCTGGTCCTCCCGCTGACCCGCGCCGCCATCGCCGCGGGCGCCGACGGCGTCATCGTCGACGTCCACCCACGCCCCGAGACCGCGCTGTGCGACGGCCCCCAGGCCCTGGTCCGCGACGACCTGCTGCCCCTGCGCGAGTCGGTGGCGCGCTTCGCGGGCGCCATGGGCCGCGAGGTCGCCGCCCCGACCGTCGACCACCGCGCCGGTGCGTGGGGTCGTTCGGCCTCCGCCTGATCCGGCTTGCCGCGTCCCGACCGTCGCGGTCGGGGCGCGACGCCGTCAGGAGGGCGAGGACAACGCCGCCCGCACGGCGGCACGGAGCGGCGTGGTCAACAGGTGGCCGTACCAGTCCTGCGCCAGTCCGTCCCGCACGATCGTGTCCTCCTGCACCGACTGGAGCAGACCGAGCGTGAGCATCGGGTCGACGCCGGCACGGGCGGCGGCCGCCAGGGCCGTCGCCTCGGGTGGCAGGTAGGGCGCCCGCACCCGCCGCACGGCCTGCCGGCCGAGTTCGTCGCGCACCACCTCGACGAGGTCGGCGTAGGTGAGCACGTCCGGGCCGCCGATCTCGAGCACCTCTCCCTCCGTCCGCGGGTCGTGCAGCGACGCGGCCAGGACGGCCAGGAGGTCGTCGAGGGCGACCGGTTGCACCAGCGAACGGTTCCAGGCCGCGTCGAGAGCGAAGGGTGCCGTGGCCGCGGCGACCAGCAGGTCGAACGACGCGCTGCCCGCGCCGACGACGATGCCGGCACGCAGTTCGGTGGCCGGGACCGGGCCGGCGCGCAACTCCTCACCGACCTGGTGGCGGGCATAGAGATGGTCGGAGACGAACGCGAGGCGGTCCTCGTCCACCAGGCCGCCGAGATAGACGATGCGCCGCATGCCGGCGGCCTCGGCGCCGGTGGCGAAGGCGGCCGCCGTCGCCCGCTCGCGCTCGACGAGGCCGCGCAGACGCCCGGCCATGCCGTGCACGAGGAAGAAGGCGGCATCACAGCCGTCGCCGGCGCGCCACACCGCCTGGCGGTCCTCGGCGCGTCCCTGCACCACCTCGACCCGGTCGCGCCACGGCGCGGTGAGCCGCGCCGGGTCGCGGACGAGACAGCGGACGCGGTGCCCGTCGGCGAGCAGAGCCGGGACCAGCGCCGCACCGACGAAGCCGGTCGCACCTGTCACGAGCAGTTCCATGTCGTGTCCTCGTCGGGCCGGGGCGGCGGGCGGGGAGGCCGGACGCCCCGACGTCGTCACGCCGCCCGCTCCACGATGCGCGAGGCCAGTTGGGAACCGGCGGTGGCGACCGTCGCGGCCGTCGCGGCCTGCGCCCAGCCGAGCGGCCCGAGCGGACGACATCCGAAGAACTGGCTCACGCCCGGCGTCTGCACGACGGCGGCCAGTCCGGCCGCGGAACCGATGCCCGTCAACAACGTCGTCGGGCGCTTCCAGCCGCCGGCGGCGACGGTCTGCCCCAGCTGGGTCCCGACCAGGGCCACCAGCCCCACCGTGCTGGCACGACGGCGCGTGCCCGTCAGACGGGCGGCGGTCCAGGCGGCACTGGCCCCGAGCGCCGTGGCGGTGCCGCGGATGGCGACGTCGCGCGCCAGCGCCGAGCCGAGCGACGCCTCGGGACCTTCGCGCAGAAGGGTCTCGGTGGAGACGTCCTCGGGCGGACGGACGGCGATGGCGACGGCCGGGGCCAGGTCGGTGAACAGGTTCACCAGCAGGAACTGCCGCGGATCCAGCGGGGCCGACCGGCTGAACAGGGATGCGATGGAGGTGAATCCGATCTCGCCGAGGTTGCCGCCGACGAGGACCGCGAGCGCCTCGCGGACCGAGCCCCACATCGCCCGGCCCTCGGCGATCGCATCGATGAGGGTCTCGATCCGGTCGTCGGTGACGACGATGTCGGCCGCGTCGCGGGCCGCAGGTGAGGAACGCTCGCCCAGTGCGACGCCGACTTCGGCGGTACGGATCGCGGCGGCGTCGTTGGCGCCGTCGCCGGTCATCGCCACGACGTGACCACGCTCCTGCAGGGCCGTGACCACCCGCAGCTTGTGCGCCGGCGTGACCCGCGCGACGACCGCGGTGGCCTCGAGGGCGTCGGCGAGGGCGTCGTCGTCGAGCGTGTCGAGGTCCGCGCCGGTCAGCGCCTCGCTGCCGGGCAGTCCGAGCTCGGCGGCGATGTGCAACGCGGTCTCGGGGTGGTCCCCCGTCACCATGATGGTCCGCACGCCCGCCGCGGCGATGCCGCGCACCGCCGCGGCCGCCGTGGCGCGGACCGGGTCCGCCAACGCGATCAGGCCGACCAGGCACAGCCGCTCGAGGCGGTCCTCCTCGAGTTCGGGGCGCGACGACGCCGCGCGCTGGGCCACGGCGAGCAGCCGGTGTCCGCGTCCGGCGAGCTCGTCGACCTGCGCCAGCACCTCCGCGCGGGCCTCGGCGTCGAGCGCGACCTCCTCGTCGTCGCGGCGCCAGGAGGTGCAGACGTCGAGGACGACCTCGGGGGCGCCCTTGACGACGAGGTGGTGGCGCTGCGCGCTCCGACCGAGGACGGCGTGGATGCCGCGGCTGGAGTCGAACGGCAGGTCGGCCACGACCTCCCACCCCGGCAGCCCGTCCCCGGCGGCGACCTCGAGGTCGTCGGCCGCGGCGTGCAGCGCTTCGTCGGTCTCGTCGAGTCCGTTGCCGTTGCCGTCGCCGTCGGCGGGGCCGCTGGCGCGCAGGCTGACGGCGAGCAGGTCGCGGAGCAGCGCGTCGTCGGTGTCGCGGCGGTGCACGCTGCGTCGCCCGTCGGACACACCGGTGAACCGCACCCGGCCCTCGGTGAGGGTCCCGGTCTTGTCGACGCAGAGCACGTCGACCCGGCCGAGCGCCTCGACGGTGCGCGGGTTGCGGACGACGGCGTTGCTGGCGGCCAGTCGGCGGGCGCCGGCCAACTGCCCGGCCGTCGCGACGAACGGCAGACCCTCGGGGACCGACGCGATGGCCAGCCCGACCGCGGTGCTGGCGACGTCGCGCATCGGCCAGCGGCGCAGCAGCCCGACACCCGCCGTACCGGCGGCGGTCGCGAGTGCGGCCGGCAGCAGGCGCCTGGTGACCTCCTCGAGCCGCAGCTCGACACCGGTCGGCGGCGGTGGTCCGGCCAGCGCCAGGCTGCGGGCCACCTCGGTGTGCTCGCCGGTGGCCACCACGACGGCGCGCACCGAGCCGTTGGAGACGACGGTGTCCTCGTACAGCATGCAGGTGCGGTCGCCGAGCGCCTGCTCGGTCGAGGGGTCGGCGGTCTTGGCGACCGGCAGCGACTCACCCGTCAGACTCGACTCGTCCACCTCGCAGCCGTCGGTGGCCAGCACACGCGCATCGGCGGGAACGGCGTCGCCCGCCGCGAGCACGATGACGTCGCCGCGGACCAACCGGTCCTCGCGCACGCGACGTTCACGGCCGTCCCGGACGACGGTGACCTCCTCGACGTCGCGGTCCAGCAGGCCGCGGACGGTGCGGTCGGCCCGGAGCCGCTGCACCCCACCGACGAGGCTGTTCACGCCGATCAGCCCCAGCACCAGGCCGGCGTCGGTCATGGAACCGATCGCGGCCGACAGCCCGGCACCGACCCCCAGGATGGGGTTGAGCGGGTTGGCCAGTTCGGCGAGGAACGGCTCGCCGGGTGACACCTCGCTCCCGGCGGCGCCCGTCACGGTCCGGCGCTGTCGGGCCTCCTGCTCGCTGAGCCCCTGGTCGGCGTCGGTCCCGAGCAGTTCGGTGGCCCGATCGGCGGTGATGGCGTGCCAGCGAACCGGGTCCGGGACGTAGGGTCGCGGCCGGTGGGCGAGCCGTACGGCCGCCCAGGTGCCCGACGCCAGCGCCGCGCCGGCGGCACCGTTGACCATCGCCAGGCCACGGCTGCCGGCGGCGGCACGCGGACCCGTGCCCGCGACCAGCGCACCCAGCGCGGAACCGGCCACGGCGAAACGCGCCGCTTGGGCGGAGACCTCCCGGGCGGCCGTGGTGGCCTCGATGATCGTGGCGGCGTCGGCCAGCTCGCGGCCGAGGATCAGGTCCGCGCCCCACGACGGGCGACCGGTCGGGGCCACGACCCCGAGCCCGACGTCCGCGGCCGCCAGTCCGCGGTGACCCTGACGGCCGACCACCATGACCACCGCCCCGTCGGCCTGCAGTGCGCGGACGGCCGTCCCCAGGGCGCGCCCCGCGGGCAGCGCGTCGTCCGCGCCGATGCGTTCGGCGACGCGACCGGTGCGGCCCGCGACCAGCAGCCGATGGCCGGCCGCGCGAATGGCGGCGACGACCGTGTCCAGACCCGGGTCGAGTTGCTCGACGACGTCGACGATCGCGACCACCTCGCCGCCCTCGACGAGCGCGAGGGGACGCCCGCCGTCTGCGGCGATCTCGCGGGCACGGCTGGCCGTCCCTCGCGGCAGCGTGGCGCCGCCGTCGTCGGCCACGACGGCCATGGGCGCCAACCGCCACCGCCCGCGCGTGTGGTCGCCCTCGATGTCGTCGCGGTCGAGGAGCCACTCGGCCCGCTCGGTGAGGTCCGCCGCGGGGGCCTCACCGCGGGGTGTCACCACGCCGCGGATCTCCCAGCGGCCCGTGCGTACGACGTCGGCGTCGAGGACGACCGTGTCGACCCGGTCGAGGCGCCGGAGCGCCGACGCGTCCAGCGGCACGACGCCCCGGTAGGCGAGCGTGCGTCCGAGGTGGGCGGCGAACCCCTCGCGGCCGAGCCGGGCGGCCTTCGGCGTACCGACCAGGAACGCGTCGGTGGCCCGGCGCGGGTCACGGCTGGCGAGCAGGGTCGCACCGAAGCCGGCGAACGACAGCTGCCCAAGGCGCTTCGCCACCGACTCGACGGGTCCGTCGGGCAGCGGACGCGGGCGCGGCTCGAGGTCGGGAGGCTCGATCGGCTCGTCGCTGTGCAGGGCGTAGAACTCGGGCTCGCGCTGGCACCACACGTGCCGGCGGGCACGGACCTCCCCGAGCACCGTCGCCTGGTGCGCCAGGTCGAGCATCGCCCCCAGGGGACCCTGCGCCAGCCCGCCGGCTGCGGCGCTGCCCAGCGGGAGCACCAGCGCGGCGACGCGCCGCCCGAGGATCCGTTCGGCCTGGGCACGCAGCCACGGGTTGTTGTCCACCACCGTGACCAGCCCGCCGACCTCGATCGGCAGCCGCGGAAGTCGTGCCATCCGGGCGCCCACCGACCACGCGATCGCCAGCGCGTCCCCGGCCATGATCGCCAGGACCCGGTGGACGGGTTCGTCGTCGGCGGGGTGCTCGGCCCGGTCGCTGCAGTCCCAGCCGGGCCGGACCTGCTCGCCGCGACGCATGCCGTGGGCGTCCTCGAGCGACTCGATGAGGTCGAGCAGCGCACCGAGGGTCGACTCGCCCCCGTCGAAGGCGACCGCCACACGCCCGGTGATCGCGTTGACCTCGGCCCAGCGGACCGTCTCGAGGCGCCCGATCGCCTGGGCGAGCCGACGCCGGAACCCGACCGCCGCCGGATCCTCGAGGCCGTGCACCTCGATCTGGGCGTGCCCGTGGTCGTCGTCCTCCCAGACCCGCCGGTGGGTGCCGAAGGCGTCGCCGACGAGCTCGGCCCCCTCCTCCACGACGTCGCCGAACCGTTCGGCGCCGCCCTCGATCCGGGTGCGGAACTCCTCGCGTACCTCGTCGAGGTGCAGGTCGCCCAGCGGTGACGACTCGACCAGCGCGGCGAAGTCGAGGTCGAAGTCCAGGTCGAACAGGGCGGCCAGGTCGGTCGCCCGGTGCCCGTTGCCGTTGCCGTTCCCGTTGCCCGTGGGGCGGCCGTTCGCCGCGCCGCTGTCCGCGGGACCGGGTGCGGCGGTGGCCGCGTCGGCCACGCTCCCGTCCCCGGTGGCAGGGGCCAGTGCGGCGCCGGCGATACGGGCGGGCATGGTCGTCACCGACCACGTCAGCGCGGCGGCCTGCCTCAGCGGCCCGAGGACCATGGAACGACTCCGAACGGGGCCGCGGACCGGGTGCCACAGCCGAACCGGGAGTGTCCGAGGCGGACCCCCGGTCGGGCAAGCGCCCACCGGGGTCGACCGGTCACCCGTCGGTGAGCGCCCGGGCGATCACGTCGGCGGCGCGGGTGCATCCCTCGGTGTCGACGTCGAGGTGGGTCACGAGCCGGACGAGGTGCTCGCCCATCGCGCCCGCGAGCACGTCGTGCTCGCGCAGCCGGTCCAGCACCGCGCTGGCGGGGGTGGCGCCCGTGTCGACGTAGACGATGTTGGTCTCGACCTCGGCCGGGTCGCAGCTGCCGGGAACGGCGTCGGCCACCCGTTCGGCGATGGCGCGGGCGTTGGCCTGGTCCTCGGCGAGTCGTTCGACGTGGTGCGCCAGCACGTAGCGGCCCGCGGCGGCGAGCACCCCGACCTGGCGCATCGCGCCGCCGAAGCGACGCCGCCACTCGCGCGCGCTCGCGATGACGTCGGCGTCACCGACCACCATCGAGCCGATCGGGGCGCCGAGCCCCTTCGACAGGCAGAAGCTGAACCCGGTGAAGACCTCGCCGTACACGCGCGGATCGACACCGGTCGCGACGATGGCGTTGAACAGGCGCGCGCCGTCACCGTGGAGCGGTACGCCCCGCTCGTCGGCGAGGGCGCGCAAGGCCCGTAGGCGGTCGAGTCCGTGGATCGCGCCGCCGCCCCGGTTGGTGGTCTCCTCGACGCTGATGGCACCGACCGAGGTGTACGGGAAGGTCGGTGGGCGCAGCCGGGGCCGGACCAGGTCGACATCGAGCCGTCCGCGTTCGCCGTCGATGGTGCGGAACTGCACGCCGGCGTTGAGCGCGCCGGCGCCGGCCTCGTAGGCAACGAGGTGGGCGTCGGACTCGCACACGACCTCGGTGCCGGGCGGGACCAGGGCCCGCAGCAGGACGAGCGTGCCCATCACGCCCGTCGGCACGAACAGGGCGGCGTCCCGGCCGAACTGGTCGGCGACCTCCTCCTGCAGCGCCTCGACCTCGGGATCCTCGCGGTAGACGTCGTCGCCCACGTCGGCGGCGGCCATCGCCCGGCGAACGCCCTCGGTCGGGCGCGTGACGGTGTCGGAACGCAGGTCGATCACGGGACGTCCTGGTGGTCGGCGGTCGGGTCGGCGGTCCGGGTGGCCGTCGCGTCGGCGGTCCGGGCGGCGTCCTGGTGGTCGGCGGCGTGGTCGTTGGGCCGGGCGTCGAGCCAGGCCGCGACGGCGTCGTGGGCGGCGCGGCCGCCCGCCAGGACCCCCGGTCGGGTCTCGCCGCCCAGCCGCCGGGTCGGCGTGGACACGTGGCCTCCCGCTTCGGTGACCAGCAGCCGTCCGGCGGCCCAGTCCCAGGACGAGAGCCCGAATTCGAGGTAGGCGTCGAACCGTCCGGCGGCGGTCCAGGCGAGATCGAGCGCGGCCGCGCCGCCACGCCGCAGGTCGCGGACGTGCGTCAGCAGGTCGGCCACGTCGACAGCCCAGTCCCGGCGGGTGTTTCGTGCGTACGCGAAGCCCGTCGCGACCAGCGTCCGGTCGAGCGCCGGCGCGTCCGACACGTGCAGGCTGGCGCCGTTCACGTGCGCGCCGCCGCCCCGGACGGCGGCGAAGGTCTCGTCCCGGCTGGGGTCGTGCACCACGCCGACGAGCGAACCTCGCCCGTCCTCGCAGGCGATCGAGACGCACCATGCGGGGATCCCGTAGAGAAAGTTGACGGTGCCGTCGAGGGGGTCGACGACCCAGCGCAGGCCGGTCGTGCCGCGGCGCTCGGCCTGGCCCTCCTCCCCCAGCAGGCCGTCGTCGGGACGGACGGCGGCGAGCCGGTCGGCGATCAGCCGCTCACTGGCGCGGTCCGCCTCGGACACGGGATCGGTGACGGTGCTCTTGGTCGAGAATCCGAGGTCGTCACCGGCGGCGTGGCCGCGGGCGAAGGCCGTCAGGGCGTCGCCCGCCGCCCGTGCGGTGTCGACCGCGAGGTCGAGGAGCGCCGCGAGGTCGGGGTGGTCAGCCAAAGAACGTCTCCGCGACGCGGTACAGCGATGCCGGCACCGTCTTGAGGTGGGCCGTCGCCTCGGTCAGCGGCACCGGCACGATCTCGTGGTTCTGGAACGCGGTCATCGCGCCCCACTGCCCGTCGATGGCGAGCTCCGCCGCCTTCACGCCCATCTGCGTCGCGAGCACCCGGTCCATCGGCGTCGGTGAGCCGCCCCGTTGGACGTGACCGAGGATCGTGACCCGCGCGGGGAACCCGGTCCGCGCCTCGATCTCGTGGGCGATCGCGTGACCGATGCCGCCCAGTCGCGGCCGGCCGAACTCGTCCTTCGGCGGCTCCTCGATCTCCATCGACCCCTCGCGGGGCAGCGCGCCCTCGGCGACGACGACGATGGAGAAGTCGCGCCCCGACCCTGCCCGGTGCTTGAGGTGGCGTCCGACGGCGGCGATGTCGAAGGGCACCTCGGGGACGAGGATGGCGTCGGCACCGCCGGCCATGCCGGCGTAGGTCGCGATCCAACCGGCGTGGCGACCCATGACCTCGAGCACCATGACGCGGTTGTGCGACTCCGCGGTCGAGTGGAGCCGGTCCACCGCCTCGGTGGCGGTGCGCACGGCGGTCAGGAACCCGATCGTCAGCTCGGTCGCCGCGACGTCGTTGTCGATCGTCTTCGGGATCCCGAGGATCGGGATGCCCTCCTTCGCGAGCCGGGCGGCCGCGGACAGCGTGCCCTCGCCGCCGATGACGACGAGGCCGTCGAGACGGTGCACCTCGAGGGCTTCGGCGATCCGGGCGACGCCGTCGTGCTCGCGGTAGGGGTCGACCCGGGAGGTACCGAGGATGGTGCCGCCGCGGTGGAGCAGGCCGCGCGTGGTGGCAAGCGTGAGCTGGTCGACCTCGAGGTCCAGCACGCCCTTCCAGCCGGCACGGAAGCCGAAGGCCAGCACGTTGGCCTGGTCGGCGCGGCGGACGACGGCACGGATGGCGGCGTTGAGGCCGGGACAGTCACCGCCGCCCGTGAGGATGCCGATACGGGAGACCATCAGAGAGGAGTCCTGGGGCGGAGCGAGACGAAGGCGCGGGAGCCGGCAGGGTAGACAGCCGGGCGGGTGGCTGTCGTACGCGACTCAGTCGGTCAGGTGCGCCACGACGGCCGCGGCCCAGGTGAGCACCATCAGGGCCACCGCGACCGGCAGGACGCGGTAGGCGAACCGCGCCGGCCGGTCCCCCCTCGGGCGGCCACGACGTACCGCGACCGCGGCCGACCCCGCGACGGCCGCGCCGCATGATGCCGCTGCGATCGCCGCTGCCTGCACCACGACGGCGCCGGCGACCAGCCCGGGGACGACGGCCAGGAAGAACAGCGCCACCCCCGAGGCGACCAGGGTCCGGCGGGCCTGCTCCGCCCGATCCCGGCGACCGTCCGCGCAGGCGACGGCACAGCCGAACGAGCACCCTCCGCAGCCGCCGAGGTCGATTCCGTCGCCGTCGAGGCTGGTCACGGCGTCCGTCCGTCGGGACCGGTCGCCGGATCCTGGTCGAACCCGGGCGCGAGCTCGTCCCACATCTCCTCGAGCGCCCGCGGCAGCACGCGGGCCGCACCGATGACCGAGATGAAGTTGGTGTCCCCCACCCACCGCGGCACGGCGTGCAGGTGCAGGTGCTGCGCGATGCCGGCGCCACCGGCCGCACCGAGGTTCATGCCGAGGTTGACGCCCTGTGCGCGTACCTGCTGCTTGAGCACCCGCACCGCGCGCCGGCCGAGCGACCACAACTCCTCGGCGGCGTCCTCGGGCAGTGCCTCGAGGTCGGCGCAGTGCTCGTACGGCACGACCATCAGGTGGCCGGGGTTGTACGGGTAAGCGTTGAAGATCACGAAGCAGTGGTCACCGCGGTGCAGGATGAGGCTCTCGCGGTCGCGTCCCGGGTCCCGTTGCGGCAGGACACAGAACGGGCACCCCTCGAGCGGTTCGGCGCCGGCGACGTAGCCGAACCGCCACGGTGCCCACAGCCGCTGCAGGTCGTCGGCGCCGAGGCCGGGCTGGTCGTGCCGGGCGTCGCGGCCGACCTGGCCGACCGTCTCGCTGAACTCCTCCACGGGCTGCTCCTGAGTCGCGCGCGAGCGTATGCCCCGCCGCCGGGTCCTCAGCCCCGGCGGCCGATCAGCAGCCCCCGTCCCATCCCGAGTCCGGGGACGTCGTCGCGCCATTCCGCCCGCAGGCCCGCCTGCTCGACGGCCGCCGCGTAACGCTCGGCGGTGAACAACGGCATGCGGTGGCACTCCTCGGCCGTGGCGACCCCGCCCGGCGTGGCCACCGCCCAGGCGAACTCGATGACGAGCACCTCCCCTTCGCGGCGCGAGCTCGCGGCGCGCGCGACGACACCGTCGTCGTTGCTGGCGGTCACGAGGTCGCGGTGGCCGCCCTCGCGGACGCGGTCCGGCGTCAACCACGGCTCGACGAGCAGGGTGCCCCCCGGCGCCACGTGCGCCGCCATGGCGACCACGGCCGCGTCCAGTTCGTCGCCGTCGGCGACGTGCCCGATGGAGGAGAACAGGCACGTCACCACGTCGAACGTGCGTCCGAGGTCGAAGTCGCGCAGGTCGCCCTCGGTCAGCGGGATCCCGGCGTCGAGCCGGCTGGCCGCCACCGACAGCATCTCGGGCGAACCGTCGAGGCCGGCCACCTCGCCCACCTCGGTCGCGAACACCTCGAGGTGGCGGCCCGTCCCGCAGGCCACGTCGAGCAGCGAGCCCGACGGGCGACCGTCCTCGCGGGCGACGGTGAGCAGGGCCTCGGCCTCGGCCCGGTAGTCCTTGCCGCGGGCGTCGTACAGCGCGTCGTACCAGGCGGCGAGGTCGTGGTAGCCGACCGCGCCGTCGAGGGACCGCACCCGCCCCGGACTCATGGCGCCGACTCCTCGGTGCGCCGCTCGCGGACCTCGTCGGCGACCTCGGCCACGAAGGCGTCCAGCGGGACCTCCTTGCGTTGGTCGCCGCGGTAGGGCCGCACCGCGACGGTGCGGTCGTCACGCTCCGCGCTGCCGACCACGAGCGCGTAGGGGACCTTGGAGGTCTGGGCGCGGCGGATCTTGGCGCCGAGCGTGTCGTCGGAGTGGTCCACCTCGACGCGCAGTCCCTCGGCGCGCAGGGCGGCCGCCACCTCGTCGGCGTAGCCGTCGAACTCCGCGGCGACGGGCAGGACCTGCGCCTGCACCGGCGCCAGCCAGGTCGGGAATGCGCCGTTGAACGACTCGACCATCACGCTGAAGAAGCGCTCGATCGAGCCGAACAGCGCGCGGTGCACCATGTAGGGCCGGTGCTTGGCGCCGTCGTCACCGACGTAGGAGATGTCGAAGCGCTCGGGCAGGTTGAAGTCGACCTGCACCGTGGTCAGCTGCCACTCGCGACCGATGGCGTCGCGGGCGTGGATGTCGATCTTGGGGCCGTAGAAGGCGCCCTCGCCCGGGTCGATCTCGTAGGCCAGGCCGGTCTGCTGCACGGCCTCGATCAACGCCTGCTCGGCGGCCTCCCACTTGTCGTCGTGTCCGGCGATGGACTTGGCGGGACGGGTGGAGATGGCCACCCGCGACGGGTCGCCGAGCCCGAAGGCGCGGTAGAGGTCGCGCGCGAACTCCACGCATGCGGCCACCTCGTCGACGACCTGGTCGGGTCGGCAGAAGATGTGGCTGTCGTCCTGGGTGAATCCGCGGGCCCGCAGCATCCCGTTGACCACGCCCGAGCGCTCGTACCGGTACACCGTGCCGAGCTCGGAGATCCGAACGGGCAGCTCACGGTAGGAGCGGGTCCGGGAGGTGAACGCCAGGATGTGGAAGGGGCAGTTCATCGGCTTGAGCCGGTAGGCCGCGCCCCCGTCGCCCCGTGCTCGGGACGCAGAGGAACCGTCCTCGAGCTCCATCCCCGGATACATCAGTTCGCCGTAGTTCTCGAGGTGACCCGAGATCTGCCACAGGTCCTCCTTGGCGATGTGGGGCGTGTAGACCGGCTGGTAGCCCCGTCGCAGCGTCTCGTCGCGGATCCAGTCCTCCATCTGCTTGCGCACGATCGCGCCGTTGGGCAGGAAGATGGACAGCCCCGGACCGAGCTCGTCGGGGAAGTGCACCAGTTCGAGCTCGCGCCCGAGCTTGCGGTGGTCGCGCTTCTTGGCCTCCTCGATCATCTCGAGGTGCTTCGCCAGGGCCTTGCGCGACTCCCACGCGGTGCCGTAGATGCGCTGCAGCATCGGCTGGTCCTCCTGGCCACGCCAGTAGGCACCAGCCGAGCGCAGCAGCTTGAAGGCCGGGATCCGGTCGGTCGACGGCACGTGCGGGCCGCGGCACAGGTCCGACCACGCCACCGTGTCGTCGGGACGCACGTTGCGGTAGACGGTGAAGGTCGGGTCCGCGTCGCCCTCGGTCGACTCGGGCGCGTCCACCGAGCTGACGATGGTGCCGTCGCCGACGAGCTCGATGATCTGGGTCTTGTACGGCTGGTCGGCGAACTCCTGCAGGGCATCGGCGCGTGCCACCTCCTCGCGCACGAACCGCTGCTTCTCCTTCAGCAGCTCGGCCATACGGGCCTCGATCTTGTCGAGGTCCTCGGGGGTGAAGGGACGCTCGACGTCGAAGTCGTAGTAGAACCCGTCCTCGATCGGCGGCCCGATGGCCCACTTCGCACCCGGGAACAGGTCCGTGACGGCCTGCGCCATGACGTGCGCGGCGGAGTGACGCAGGATGGCGCGGCCCTCGTCGCTGTCGGCGGCGATCGTGTCGAGCTCGGCCCCGTCGGGAACCTCGCGGTCGAGGTCCCACTGCTGGCCGTCCACGCGCGCGGCGACGATCTGGCCGCGGATGGCGTCGAGGGCCTTGAGGGCCTGGATGGCGGTCGCGCCGGCCTCGAGGTCGGCGCTCGCGTCTCCGGAATGCACGGTGATGGTGGCACGCACTACGAACTCTCCTGTTCGCAGGCGAGCGTACTCGCCATGTCCGACGGGACCCGACGGCGGCGATGGGGCCGCCGCTACCGTGGCGGCGCCGCCGACGGGAGCGCACCGATGGACGTCCACCTCGCCACCCGCTGCCTCGCCGCGACCCGGATCGGCCTCGGGCTGGCGCTGTTCGTCGCACCGCGGCAGGTCGCCCGCGGTTGGATCGGGAGGGAGGCCGACGGGGCCGGCACGTCCGCCGCCGTTCGCGGACTCGGCGCGCGCGACGTGGCCCTGGGTGTCGGGATGCTCGCCGCGACGGGCCGTGACCCGGACCGGCGCGACCTGCGCCGGTGGATCGAGGCCGGCATCGTGGCCGACCTGGCGGACGGCGCCGCCACCCTGTTGGTCGGACGCCCCGATCGGCGCCGTGCGCTGGTCGTCGCCATGGCGGCATCGGGTGCAACGTTCGGTGGTTGGCTGCGCCGACGCCTGGGCTGACGCCACGCGTCATGTGCCTGGGCACGTCGGGGAATTCGACCGGGCGAGGACCTTCGGCCGGGGTCGGGGCGGGGCAGGCGTACCCGGGCGACTGATGCTGTGCGCTCCCCCGACCGTTGCAGCCGGAGCGAAGCGTGTCCGCCGAAGACCACAGAGCGTCGTCCGAAGTCGGGTCGGGTGGATGGGGTCGGCGGATCCTGCGCGTCGGCGCGGTGCTCGCCGCCCTCGTGCTGCTCGCGGCAACCGTCGTTGCCATCGCCTTCTGGCGGGTCCACGCCGCGGCCGTGATCCCCGACGCCGACGAGTTGGCGATTCCCGACCCGACCGTGGTCATCGACCAGGACGGCGAAACGATCCAGACCCTCGAGCCGGCGGCGGTCCGGGCCAACGTCGACCTCGACGACCTGCCCGCACACGTGCCGCAGGCGGTGCTGGCCGCCGAGGACCGAGGCTTCTACGACCACGCAGGCTTCTCCAGCCGCGGCATCGTCCGGGCGCTGTGGACCAACCTGCGCTCGGCTGAACGGCGGCAGGGAGCCTCGACGATCACGCAGCAGTACGTCGCCATGGCGGTCGACGACATCGACGACAGCTACGCCGGCAAGTTCCGCGAGGTGGCGGTCGCGACGCGTCTGGAACGCGAACTCGAAAAGGACGACATCCTCGAGATGTACCTCAACGCGGTCCCGTTCGGCCGCACCGCCTACGGGATCGAGGCGGCGGCACAGACCTACTTCGCGGTGCCGGCCACCGAACTCGACGTCGAGCAGGCGGCGGTGCTCGCCGGCATGATCGCGGCACCGACCGCCTACGACCCGGCCGACAACCCCGAGGGCGCCGCCCAGCGACGCGACTTCGTCGTCGACGGCATGGTCGAGATCGGCGCGATCGATGCAGTCGAGGCGGAACGACTCGTCGGTTCGGAGCTGCCGGAACTGCGCGACGAGCCGTTGTTCGAATTCGGCCCCGACGCCTACTTCCTCGACGCCGTGCGCGCCGCCGTCCCTGAGCTCCTGGGCGACGACCACGAACTCGATGCGGGCCTGGTGGTGCACACGACCCTCGACCGGCGCGCCCAAGACCTTGCCCACGAGGCGCTCGACACGCACCTCGCGGACACCGAGCACACCGGCGCCGTCGTCACCATCGAAGCCGACACCGGCGCGGTCCGGACCCTCCTCGGCGGGCGGAACTACGAGCAGCAGCAGTTCAACGTCGCCCTGCGGGGGCAACGTTCGATCGGGTCGGCCTTCAAGACCTTCACCCTGGCCGAACTCGTCGCACAGGGCTACGACCCCGACCGGACGCGCATCGACGCGCCCGAGGAACTCGAGGTCGAGCAGGAGGGCGAGGAACCGGCCGTCATCGGCAACTACAGCGGCCATGGCCACGGCGAGGTGGACATGCGCGAGGCAACCGTCGAGTCGATCAACACCGCGTACGTGCGGATGGCCGAAGAGCTCGGCTACGAGGCGGTCGCCGACCGGGCCGAGAGCCTCGGGCTGGCCGAGGACCTGCCCGCCTATCCGAGCCTGACACTCGGCAGCGAGGGCGTCTCGACCCTGCGGGTCGCGGCCGCCTATGCCACGCTGGCTTCGGGCGGTGTGCGGGCGACGCCGTACGTGGTCGAGCGCATCGAGTCGCACGAGGGCGAGGTGCTGTACGAGCACCAGCCGGACACCGAGGAGGTGCTCGACCCCAACGTCGCGGCCGTGGTGACCGACGTCCTGCGCGACGTCGTCACGACGGGTACCGGCACGGCAGCAGCCATCGAACGGCCCGTCGCCGGCAAGACGGGCACGACCAACGACAACGTGGACGCGTGGTTCGCCGGCTACACGCCCCAGCACGCGACCGTCGTGTGGGTGGGCAACGAGGACAACTCGCCGATGCCCGACGTCACGGGCGGTTCCCTCCCGGCGCAGGCCTGGGCCGACTACATGGGCGCGTTCACCGAGGCCTTCGAGGTCGAGGAGTTCCCCGAACCCGACACCTCGGCACTCGAGTCCTGGCGGGCGGTCGACGAGTCCACGCTGCCCGAACCCGAACCGGAACCCACGCCCGAACGCGAGCCGGAACCGGAGCCGGAGCCGGAACCCGAGCCCGAACCCACCGAGGAGCCGGAGGAGCCCGAGGAGCCCGAGGAGCCCGAGGAGCCGGAGGAGACCGAGGAACCCGACGCGGGCGAGGACGACGACGGCGACGCGGGCGGCGACGGCAACGGTGGCGACGGCGGCGGCAATGACGACGGCGGCGACGGCGGTGGCGACGGCGACGGTGACGGCGGCGACGGCGACGGCGACGGTGGAGGAGATGGCAACAACGGCAACGGCCGTGGCAACGGCAACGGGGGTGGAAACGGCGAAGGCGGCGAGGGATCGGGCTGAACCGTCCCTCCCGGGCGTCGGCCGGCCGCGCTGCCATGGTGGGCGACGAAGAAGCCCCGCCCGAGCGGAAGCTCGGGCGGGGCGTCGACCGGGGTGGGCACGGGGGGTATCGAACCTCCGACCTCTGCCGTGTGAAGGCAGCGCTCTCCCACTGAGCTACGTGCCCCGGGCGGCGCGCACCGTACCGCTGCGGGCCTCGCTAGGCCAACCGGTCCGTGGCGGACGCCACCGTCAGTTCGAAGGCGCCGTCCGACCAGGTGACGTCGCCGCCGTGTGCCCGTGCGACCCCGCGGGCGATCGCGAGGCCGAGCCCGGACCCACCCCGGTCGTCGAGGGAGACGAAGCGGTCGAACACGGCCTCCTCGGTCCCCGGCGCCAGACCGGGCCCGTCGTCGCCGACGCGCAGCGCCGCGCCACCGTCCTCGGTGGCATGGAGCGCCAGGGTGACCTCGCTGCGGGCGTGTCGCCGGGCGTTGTCGAGCAGGTTCGCGACGGCCTCGCGCAGCCCGTCGCCGTCGACCGCCACCACCAGGCGATCGGGCGCGGTCAGGTGCACCGACAGCGACGGTGCGAGCGCCTGTTGTCGTTCGATCTCCTCGCCGAGGAGCGCCACCAGGTCGACCGGGTTCCTCGCGGGCTCCTCCCCGCGATCGAGGTGGGCGACGCGGAGGAGATGGTCGAGCAGGCGTCCGGTCCGGGCCGCCTCGCGCGCCAGGTGGCCGAGCAACTGGTCCTGATGCGCGGGCGCGGGGCTGCGCAGGAGCGCCTCGCTGGCCGCCCGGAGCCCGGCCACCGGGGTGCGCAGCTGGTGGGCGGCGTCGGCCAGGAAGCGCCGCGACCGCGCCTCGGCCTGTCTTGCGGTCTGCAGCGCCTCGTCGAGCGGACGCAGCACCCGGTTCGCGAAGACGCCGAGCACCATGAGCGCGGCGAGAACGGCCACCAGCGATCCGGCGCCGATGGCGACGTACACCCGCTGCAGGGTGGCCTCGACCCCCGCACCGCTGACGAGCACCTCGACCTCGGTACCGTCGGGGCGCGTGACGGTGCGGCGCAAGTTCGGCTCGCTGAGCACCTCCGGGCGGCTGACGAGCCGTCGGCCGTCCGGCGCCGTGACCACCGCTGGGATGTCCCGTCGCTCCAGGGTGGCGTGCAGCTGGTCCGGGCTGCGCCCACCGAGCTCCTCCACCAGCGCGACCCGGGCCCCGAGCGCCCGCTCGAGCTGGCTGTCCAGCTCCTCGCGCAGGGTCAGGATCATCGCGAGTGCACCGACCAGCACGCCGACCGTCACGATGGCGACGAAGAACATCACCAGGCGGTGGCGCAGGGAGCGCAGCATCAGCCGCGCAGGACGTAGCCGACGCCGCGAACGGTGTGGATGAGACGGCTCCCCTCGGCCTCGAGCTTGCGCCGCAGCGCACTGATGTGGACCTCGACCAGGTTCTCGTCGTAGCTCTCGAAGCCCCAGACCAGCGCCAGCAGGCGGCTCTTCGAGACGACCGTGCCGATGTTGCGTCCCAGCGTCACCAGCAGGTCGAACTCGGTTCGGGTCAGCTCGAGCGGGTTCCCGTCGCGGATCGCGGTCCTGGCCGCCTCGTCGACCACCAGGTCGTCGACCTGCCAGGCGCGCGACTCCAAGCGCCCGGCGCGACGCAGGAGCGCCTGGATGCGTACGAGCAGCTCCGCGGTGGAGAACGGCTTGGTGAGGTAGTCGTCGCCGCCCGCCTCGAAGCCGGCGAGCCGATCGTCGAGTTCGCCGAGTGCGGTGACGAAGATGATGGGGATGTCCCCGCGGGCACGCACGAGCCGGGCCAGGTCCAGACCGTCGGGCCCATCGGGCAGACGCACGTCGAGGATCGCGAGGTCGGGTCGGAAGGCGTCGATCTGCGCCGCGCCGTCCGTGCCGTCGGCGGCGGCCTCGACCTCGTAGCCCTCGCCGCGCAGCGCGACGGCGATGGATTCGCGCAGGGTCGTGTCGTCTTCGACGAGCAGGATGCGGGGGGAAGCGGCCATGGCGGCGCATCGTAGGGCCACGGCGCGACGACCGGGTCATCGCGCCGGATCCGTGTCGACCTGGGGTGACTTGACGGGTGTGGCACGCTGGTGGCACCAGAGGAAGGAGGTGGTCCATTTTGGATAGCAGTCATCATGGGACCCTGGAGGTGCACGGCCGTTAGGTCGTCGCTGGTCAACCCGGCGGAATCCAACCGATGCACCGCCACTGCGCGCCGGTCGGGAACTCGTCCCGCCTGACGTTCCCACGGGTGGCGAAGCCCCCACGGGAGCGGTGCCAGAAGGTTCCACCAGCAGCAGCACCGGAGGGGGCGTGACCCGTCGTCACGCCCCCTCCGCCGTTGCCCGGGCCGGACGGCGCAGCGACCACGACCCGGACCGCTAGGCTCCCGCCGCCCTCCCTTCGCGAACGCGAGGCCCACCTGTCGTGGTCGAGTCCTCCAGTCGCGCGGCCGCCCGTCGGGACCTGCCGACGCCGCTGCGCGCCCTGCTCGTCGTCGCCCTGCTCTACGCCTTCCTCGTCGGGGTCGGACTGCTCGAGTCCGGCATCTCCGCGCTCGGCGAGGGCTTCGAGCAGGGGCTGCTGACCAACGTCGCGAACCCGATCTCGGGGTTGTTCGCCGGCATCCTGTTCACGGTCCTGGTCCAGTCCTCGTCGGTGTCGACCTCCACCATCGTCGGACTCGTCGGTGCGGGAACGCTGTCCGTGCCCCTGGCCGTCCCGATGATCATGGGCGCCAACATCGGCACGACCGTCACGAACACGCTGGCCTCGCTCGGCAACATCCGTCGCTCGGACGAGTTCCGCCGCGGTTTCGCCGGGGCGACCATGCACGACTTCTTCAACCTGCTCGCGGTGGCGATCCTGCTGCCCCTCGAACTCGCCACGGGCTTCCTGGCCGAGTTCGCGGAGGAGATCACCGAGCGGCTGCGCGGCACCGAGGTCTCCGAGGTCGGCACCAGCCCGATCCGGACCGCCGTCAAGCTTCCGATCGAGTTCGTCGAGGGCTTCCTCGACGGCAACCCCGTCGGCGGTCGTCTCGCCGGGATCATCTTCCTCGCGCTCGGCCTGGGCCTGATCTTCCTCGCGCTCGGCCTGATCACGCGCAACATGCGCGAGCTCGTGGCCGGCCGCATCGAACAGGCCATGAACCGCCTGGTGGGACGCGGCGGTGGCGCCATGGGCATCGTGGTCGGCATCGCCGTGACGGTGTCGGTCCAGTCGTCGACGATCACGACCTCGATCCTGGTCCCGCTGGTCGCGGCCGGCATCCTCACGCTGCCCAACGCCTATCCCATCACGCTCGGCGCCAACGTGGGGACCACCATCACGGCCCTGCTCGCATCGCTCGCGGTCCTGCGACCCGAGGGGCTGACCATCGCCCTGGTGCACACCCTGTTCAACCTCAGCGCACTGGTCCTGCTGTACCCGGTCCGCAAGGTGCGCATGCTGCCGGTGCGGATGGCCGAGGGTCTCGCCGATCTCGCCGTCAAACGCCGATCGGTGGTCTTCGGCTACGTGCTGGGCCTGTTCCTGATCGTCCCGCTTTTGGGGGTCTTCCTCATCCCGTAGCCTCATCCCGTGACCAAAGGGGGCCACACCATGCCGTTCGGGTTCCTTCGCGACGACGGCAGCGACCGCCTCGACCGGATCGAGGCGACGTTGCAACGCATGTTCGCCGACGACCGGCACGCCTTCGACCTCGCCATGTCGACGCTGCTCGGCGGCGCCGCCCCGCACAGCGTCGGGGCCGAACTGCGTGCCACCGACCACCACGTCAACGAGGCGGAGCGTGAGATCCGTCGCGAACTCGTGGTGCATGCCAGCGTCCACGGCGGGATCGACACGCCGGCGATCCTGATCTACATGTCGATCGTCAAGGACGTCGAGCGCATCGGCGACTACGCCAAGAACCTGTTCGATCTGGCCGCGGACGGCGCCCGGCTCGACCGCGCGTCGGATGCCGAGGCACTCACCGAGATGCAGTTCGAGGTGTCCCGGCTGATCTCCGAGGCCGGCGACGTCTTCGCCGCCCGCGACGCCGAACGCGCGCGGGACGTGCTGATGCGCGGCGACCGCCTGCTCGACGACTGCGATCACCGCGTCTCGGAGCTGGTCAAGGGCGAGGACCAGGGGCCGACCGCGGTCGCCCGCGCCCTCGCCTACCGCTACCTCAAGCGCATCGTCGCGCACCTGATGAACGTGCTGTCCGCCGTCGTGGTCCCCATCGACCGCCTGGACTACTTCGACGAGGACCCCGAGGACCGCACCTGAACCAGGGCTGCCGGGTCAGTCCGGTGACCGCAGGTCCGCGCGCAGGAGATCGGAACCACCCGGCGTGTCGCGCAACGGGCCTCGCTCGCGGGTGAGCAGCAGGACGTCGGCACCGTCGATCTCGACGTGTCCGGCGATCGCCCCGTCGACGATGGCGCGTGCGGGCACCGGTGGCCCGGCGCGGGCGGGAGCGGCCGCTCCCAGCAGCCACACCTCGATCCGCTCGCCTTCCGCCATGGCCGGCAGGTTGCTGACGGTGAACGCGACCTCGGTGTCGTCGACGACCACGAGTGCGGCCACCCCCTCGGCCGTGTCGGTCGCGACGGGAATTCCCGCCGACAGCTCGCGCAGCGTCTCGCCCCGGTAGCCAGCCGCATCCGCGTAGCCCGCGGCAGCCGTGCGCAGGTGCAGGTTCCAGAACGCCATCGCGCCGGCGACCAGGATCACCACGACGGCCGCCGCGGTGACATGGCGCACGCCGACCCGCCCACCGGATGCGGGCGCTTCGTCGTCGCCGTCGTCGCGCCGGGCCACCTCGGTCTGCACCTGCGCCCGCGCGCGCTCGTCGCGTTCGGCGGCGGCCAGGTCGGCGGCGAGATCGCGCAACTCCGCGACCCGGAGACGGCAGTCGCGGCAGCCGAGGAGATGGCTGCGGAACTCGGCGGACTCGCCGGCGTCCAGACCGCCGAGCACGTGCCCGACCGCCAGTTGCTCGAACCGCTCGTGCTCACCCCGCATGTCTTTGAGCCTACGCCCTGCGCGGGGTGCGTCGGCGTCCGGATGGTCCGGACCGCGCACGCCGTTCGGGCTCAGCAGGGGCTGCCGGGCAGGTACTGGCGCGGGTTGACCGCGGAGCCGTTGACCCGGGTCTCGAAGTGCAGGTGCGGACCGGTCGAGTTGCCGGTGCTGCCCACGGCCCCGATCCGCTGTCCCTGCGACACCGACTGACCGCGACTGACCGAGATCGAGCTCTGGTGTGCGTACGCGGTCACGACCCCGTCGTGGTGGTCGATGAGTGTCAGGTTGCCGTAGCCGCCCTGCCAGCCGGCGAAGATCACGGTGCCGGCCTTGCTCGCCCCGATCGCCGTCCCGGTGGACGCGCCCTGGTCGATGCCATTGTGCATCCGACCCCACCGCGGCCCGAACTCGGAGGTCACCGGTGCGCACAGCGGCCACGCGAACCCGGACGAGGAGGGTGCCGAGACGGACGCCGAGCCGCCGCTCGAACCGGTGGCGGATCCGCCACCCGAGGCGGCCGGGGCAGAGGCGGTGGCGGCTGCGCGACGCGATGCGGCCGCCTGGCGGCGGGCCGCTTCCTGCTGTTCGCGGATCAGGGCTTCGAGTTCGACCGACTCCTGCTCGAGGTCGTCGTGCTCGGACTCGAGCCGTCGCAGGTCGTCGCGTGCGGCCGCGGCCGCGAGCGCACGGCTCTCGCGCAGGCGCTCGACCTCGGCCAGCAGTTCCTCCTGCTCGGCCAGCATCGCCTCGAGTCGCTGCTGTTCGGCCGCCAGCCGCTCACGCTCGGCGGTCACCGCGACGTCCGCGGCCTCGAGGCTCTCGATGGTGACACGGTCGGCCTGGGTGATCACGCGCAGGTACGACGTCCGCGACATCGCGTCCTCGGCGCCTTCGGAGTCCAGCAGGAGCTGGAACGGGACGCTCGGCCCCTCCTTGAACATCCGTGCGGCACGTTCGGCGAAGGCGGCGGCGACCTGTGCGGCCTCCTCCTCGACCTCGGCCAGGCGATGCTCGGCCTCGCGCACCGCCCCGCGTTGCCGCTCGACCGCGGCTGCGACCTCGTTGACGACCGCCTCGACCTCGGCGAGGCGGGCATCGGCGTCCTCGAGTTCGGCGTCGGCCTCCTGGGCACGGTCCTCGGCACGTTCGAGCTCACGACCGAGTTCGGCGAGCCGGGCACGCGCCTCCTCGAGTTGGCGCTGCTCGGCCTGCTGGGCACCCGCGACCGTCGGCACGAGACTCGCCATCAGGGCGAACGCGGCGGCCATGGCCAACGCGCGCAGGGATCGAGACCTCACGGTTCCTCCGGGGGCGAGCACGTCCGGTGTCCGCGGTGCGGGATGTGCCGGCTGTGGGACGCACCGGGACGAGAACCAGGCGCGCGGCACAGCGGCGAACGGCGCCCCAAGTTAGCCCACGCGCCCCATCTGCGCACCTTCGGCCACCTCCGCTGTGGACGGCACCTCGTGGCCCCTGCCAGCACGAGGTGCCTGCGACCGCGGTCGTTGGTGTCCCGGTAGGCTCCGGCCGGGTACCCGGGGGTCGCGTCGGGGACCGCCATCGACGTTGGGGATGCGAAGCGCCCATGGGTCAACGCAGGCCGGCAATCGTGGCCGGCGGCATCGTCGCCGCCGTGTTCGTCACCGTGCTGCTCGCGATCGCCGGGCTGTGGCTGGCGCAGCAGGGCAAGATCCTGCCGAACACCCGCGTCGCGGGCGTGGACGTCGGGGGCATGCGACCCGACGACGCGGCCGCGGCGCTTCGCGACACCGCCGACCAGCGCCAGGCCGACACGGTGACCTACCGCTTCGCCGGGGTCGACCACGTCATCACGCCGGACGACGTCGGATTCGAGGTGGCACTCGACGAGACCGTCGCCACGGCCGCCGCCCGTGGGCGTGAAGGGCTCCCCGGTGACCTCGCGGTCCGGGTTCGCAGCCTGTTCGACACGCGCGAATACCCCCTCCAGGAGCGGTTCGACGAGCAGCGCCTGCGCACGCGGGTCGAGGAGATCGCCGCAGAGGTCGACCGCGAGGAGTCGACCGGCGCGGTCGTCGTCGACCCCGACACGTTGCAGGTCGAGGTCGAGCGGCCCCAGGGCTACGCCGGCGTCCGGCGCGACGAGCTGACCGAGTCGTTGACCGCCGCCCTGCTCTCCGCCGGTTCCGACCAACTCGAACTGCCGGTCGACACCACCGCGCAGCCGGTCTCCGACGAGGACGTCGACCGCGTCGCGAACCAGGTCGAGGGCGCGGTGGCCGAACCGCTGACGCTGCGCGCCGCGGGCGCCGAACTGACCCTCGAGCCGGCGACCATCGCCCGCCTGATCGAGGTGGCGGTCCGCCCGGCCGAGGGTGGCGACACGCCTTCGACCCTCGCCATCGAGGTGACCCCTGACCGCGTGACGGAGGTGCTCGGCGACGCCGTCCGTCGCTTCGACGTCGACCCGACCAACGCCCGCTTCGTCACCGACCGGACGCCACCCTCACGGTTCGACGCGCCCGGCTCCACGAGCTACTCCCCCGTCGAGGTGTCGACGAGCATCGAGGGCGGCACCGACGGCAGCCGGTTCGACCCCGAGTCGGCCGCCGAGCAGCTCGAGCGCCTGTTCGCCGACAACGTCCGCGAGGCGGACCTCGAGATCGAGGTCGTCGAGCCGGATCTGCCCGCGGACCGGGCGGAGGAACTGCGTCCGACCCACGCCATCGGGACGTTCACGACCTACTACGCCGCCGGCCTGCCGCCCCGGGTGCAGAACATCCAGCGCCTGGCCGACGTGGTGGACGGCGCCGTCGTCCTGCCGGGCGAGCAGTTCTCGATCAACGAGCTGTCCGGTGAGCGCCGCTGCGACAAGGGCTACGTCGAGGCCGGCACCATCGTCCAGGGCGAACTGGTCGACACCTGCGGTGGCGGCGTGTCGCAGTTCGGCACCACCACCTTCAACGCCGCCTTCTTCGCCGGGGTCCCGCTGGACCAGTGGAAGGCGCACTCCTGGTACATCTCCCGCTACCCGATGGGCCGCGAAGCGACACTGTCGTACCCGGTGCTCGACGTGAAGTTCACCAACGACACGCCCGGCGCGATCGTGGTCCGGGCGTCCTACACCTCCGAGTCGGTCACCGTGACGCTGTTCGGACAACCCATCGCCAGCACCGTCCGGGCCCAGCACGGCGAACCCACCAACCGGGTCGAACCCGAGACGATCACGCGCACGACGGACGAGATCGCGTGCGGCGAGGAGCGCGAGGTCCAGGGGCAGACCGAGGGCTTCACCGTCGAGGTCGTCCGGACGGTCGAGCGACTCGACGGTGGCACCGACCAACGAACCATCCGCACGGTCTACTCGCCGCAGAACCAGATCATCGAGCGCGGCGTCTGCTGAGCCGTCACCCGACCGGCCGGATGCGCACGCCGGGCGGTCGTCCCCACAGGCCCGGCCCCTTGCCGGCCGACGGCTCCGCCGGCCGCCGCGGCGGTCGTGGCAGCGGGTCCGCCACGGTGCCAGGACTCAGCAGCACCATGGGGCGGCGCCAGCGGCCCTGCGGTTCGGCGACCCAGCCGTCGATGCGTGCCTCGACGCTCAGGCCGGCGTCCAGGCGTGGCGCCAGTCGAGCCGCCACCTGGCGGTCGAGGTAGCCGATCCGCCACTGTTCGGCCCAGACGGCGACCGCGAACGGATCGGCCGGGTTGTCCGGCTCCCGCCGCAGCGTGACCTGCTGACCGGGATGGGGAGCCTGGACCTGTGCCGGTCGGGCGGCGAACGCGTGCCCGCGGACCGGGGTGCGAAACGCGCGGAGCGCGGCACCGATGGGTGGTGCCGCCGGAGCGGAGTGGCGCAGGTTGGTCACCCCGGCAGTGTGGCCGCGGGTTGTGACACCGCCTGGATGCGACGGGCGTCGGCGGCGACCTCGCACTCGTCCTCGCGGAGGCAGAACCGGCACCACGACCCGCCGCGGAGCCGCAGGGTGTCCGGCTCCCCGGTGGCGACGCGGACCAACTGGGCCACGCCGTCGAGCACCCGCCGAACCGTGACCTGCAACGTCTCGGCCCGCAGCGATTCGACCTCGGCCCGGCCCTCGGTGACGTAGTAGGTCGCCCAGCGAAACGGCAGCCGACCGCTGGAGAGCGAGACCAGCAGGGCGTAGAAACGCAACTCGTGCCGGTCGTGCTCCGGGCGTGGAAAGCCGGTCTTGAGGTCGACCACCAGGGTCCGGGCCCGGTCGTCGCGGCGCGGACTGGTCAGCACCAGGTCGGGGACACCGCGCAGGACGACCCGACCCTCGGCGAGCGCCACCTCGACGGGTCGTTCCACGCGCGCCCCGACGGCGGTCGGAGGCAGCGGCGGCCAGACCTCGCGGAAACCGGTCAGCAGGGCGCCGACCTCCTCGCGAAGGCCCGCGGCGTCGTCCGCGGGGAGGTCGTTGAGCCAGCGCGAGAGCGAGGCCGGGTCGCCGGGGCGGCGCGAGGCCTCGGCACGCCAGACGCGCCCCACGACGGCGGCGGGAGCGTCGGCGCGGCCCTCGTGCCAGTCCTGCTCGACCGCCAGGTGGGTCAACGTCCCCCGCGCGTTCGCCCACGAGTGGCGGTAGGGCTTGGGGTCGCGCTGCCAACCGTCGCAGGACAACCGGTCGAGGGCGCTCTTGGACACGAGCAGGCGCCCACGTCTGGCCGTTGCGGCCGCCGCGGTGAGGTCGGCCCCCAGAGGTGCCAGCCCGTCCTCGAGCGCCTCGCGCAGGGAAGCGACCAATGCGGGATCGTCGGCGGGGCGCGACTGGTTCCAGCCGAGCAGGTCCTCGGCGAGACGCGCCCGGGCCGGTCGGTCCAGGGCGAGTTCGTCGTGCACGTCGACCGCCCTCCCCCGCGGCCGGCCGGCCTCGCGTTCGCGGGACGGCCGTCATCCGCTTCCGGGTTCAGGCTACGGGCTGGGTGCGACGCGCCGGCGCAGCCGTCCCCAGCCTCGGCGTGCTCACGTTCCTGCCAGCGCCCGCAGGTCGGCGTCGGGCAGGTCGGGCGAGATCATCGTGCCTCCCGCCACCTCGAGCACGGGCACCCCACCGATCCCCCGTCCGCGCAGTGCGACCATGCGCTGCCGCAGGCGCTGTCGAGCACCGCGGTCCTCCAGCGCCGCCGTGACGGCGGCGACGTCCAGGCCGGCGTCATCGGCCAGGCGCGCCAGTTGCGCCGGTTCACCGAGATCGAGCCCGTCGCGCCAGTAGGCGCGAAGACAGGCCTGACGCCACGACGCGCCGAGCCCCTGGTCGAGGGCGACGCCCCCGACGACATGCGCGAGGACCGTCGCCGGCCGCAGGGCGGGACGGCGCAGCGGCATGCCCAGCTCGGCGGCACGGTCGGCGTACCGCTCGAACTCCGCGTACTGGTCCAGGGTGAACGGCAGCGCGGTGTCCAGCCCCAACGGGTCGAAGCCCTCGAATGCGACCGGCAGACCCTCGTCGGCGAGCCGCTGCAGCCGGAGCACGGCCACCACGCTGGCCGCCGAGGTGAAGTCGAAGTAGAGCGTCAGCATCGCGGTCCATCGGCGGTGGCGTGGCTCGAGCCTACGCTCCGCGGCTCGCATGCCGACGTCACCCGCTCAGCCGGGCTCGTCGCCCGTCGCGGCGGGTCGCTGCGGATCCGCGGACCAGCCCGACCAGGAGCCGACGTAGAGCCGACCGTGGACGCCGAGTCGTTCCAGGGCGAGCAGGTCGAGCGCCGCGCTGACGCCAGACCCGCAGTAGGCGACGACCTCGTCGGCATCCAACGCGCCGCTGGCCTCCCAGGTCTGACGCAGTCCCGTGTCGTCCCGCAACGTCTTGTCCGGCCGCAGGTTGGCCGTCGCCGGCACGTTCACGGCACCCGGGATGTGACCGGGTCGCGGGTCGACCGGCTCGCGTTCGCCGCGGTAGCGCTCGGGAGCGCGGGCGTCGACCACGACGGCGGCCGGATCGCGCACGAGCCGGGCGACCTCGTCCGCGTCGGCGAACCGTTCCGACGGCCACGCCACCACACGGCGGCGAACGGGGGTGCGCTGGACCGGACCGGACTCGAGCGGACCCGACCAGGCGGCGAGCCCTCCGCTGAGCAGTGCAGCGGGCTGGCCGACGATGCGGAGCAGCCACACCAGCCGGCCGGCGCTGCCGCCCCCGCCCTGGTCGTAGGCGACCACGACGGTGTCGTCGCCGATACCGAGCCGGCCGAGCGCCTCGGCGAACGCGTCGGGCGCAGGCAGCGGGTTCCGGCCGTCCGTCGCCTCGCCGGGACCGCACAGCACCCCGGGCAGGTCGACGAACACGGCACCGGGCAGGTGGCCGGCGAGGTAGTCGTCCCGCCCCTGGCTGCCGTCCAGCGCCCACCGGACGTCGGCGAGTACCACCTCGGCGTCGCGTCGCAGCTGCTGGAGATCGTCTGCGCTGACGACGGCCGGTACGGATGCGGACACGGCGGCTCCTGCAGGGGTGGCGGCGCCTGGCTCGGCGTGGCATCGGCGAGGGCGTACGACGCTAGCCCGGCGGTCAGTAGCCTCGCAGCCACGCCGTCCCCGTCTCTTGCTCGGAGTGTCATGGATCGCGACGCCACCAGCGCACAGGTGCGACTGCTCGGCGACCTGCTCGGCCGCACGATCGCCGCCATCGAGGGCGAAGGTCGACTGGATCTCGTGGAGCAGGTCCGGGCCCTGTCGATCGCGCACCGTCGCGGCGACGACGCGGCCGGCCCGCAGCTGACCCGCCTGCTCACCGACATCTCCGCGGACGACGCGTTCGTGGTGGTCAGCGCCTTCGCGGCCTGGTTCCGACTCATCAACCTCGCCGAGGACCAGGCGATGGTGCGGCAGCTCACCGCCGACCGGGTCCACGCCGGCGAGGCCGGTGAACCGCACAGCGAGACGTTGCTCGCCGCAGTCCACACCCTCGCCGAGTGGGGGCTGTCCGCCGAGCAGGCGGCGGCCGCGATCGCCGAGGTGCACGTCCGCCCGGTGATGACCGCGCATCCCACCGAGTCGAAGCGGCGCACGACCTTGACCAAGCTGGGTCGCATCGCGGGCGCGCTCCGCGACCTCGACGCCCACCCGGTCACGCCAGAGAAGCGGGCGCACCTCGAGCGCTACCTGGCCGAGGAGCTGGCCTCGCTGTGGCTCACCGACGAGACCCGAATCCGGCCACCGTCGGTCATCGAGGAGGTGCGCAACGGGCTGTACTGGACCGAGGCGGTGCTGTTCGACCTCGTGCCCCGCCTGCACCGGGACCTGCGTGACGCCTTCGACGCGGTCTACCCCGACCAGCCCGTCGAGGTGGACAACTTCCTGCGCCTGGGCTCCTGGATCGGCGGTGACCGGGACGGCAACCCGAAGGTGACCCCCGAGGTCACGGAACAGACCCTGCGCGAACACCAGCTGATGTCGCTCAAGCTGCTGCGCCGCAGCATCGACCGCCTGCACGCGCACCTGTCGGTCAGTGCCCGGCGCGGGACCAGCGACGAGCTCGCCGCCCGCCTGGACGAGCTGCGGCGCCTCCTGCCCGAGGAATCGGCCGACGTCGAACGCCGCTATCCCTCGCAGCCCCATCGCCAGTTCCTCGCGCTGGTCTACCAGGTGCTGCTGCACACCGAGCGCCTCGCCCGGCGGCCGTGGCGGCTCGACCCCGAGGTCGACCCGCGCAGCTACACCCACGCGGGGGAACTCGTCGCCGATCTCGAACTCCTGCGCGCCAGCCTGCGTTCGGCCGGCGCCGAGCTCATCGCCGACGGTCGTCTCCGCTCGCTGCAGATCCAGGCCGAGGTGTTCGGTTTCCACCTCGTGACCCTCGACGTGCGTCAGCACGCGCGCCGTCATGCCGCAGCGCTGGGCACGGTGCTGCGCCAGTACGGCGAGGAACAGGACTACGAGCAGCTGCCCGAGGCCGAACGGGTCGCGCTCCTCACCGCGGAACTGCGCAGTCTGCGGCCGCTCACCCCCGCCGTCCTGGCCTTCGACGACGAGACCAACGAGACCTTGGAGGTGTTCCGGGTCATCCGTCGCGCCCACGAGCGCCTCGGCGCCGACGCGATCGACACCTACATCATCTCGATGACCGAACAGGTGTCGGACGTGCTCTCGGTCCTGGTCATGGCGCGCGACGCCGGGTGCGACCGCGGACTCGACGTCGTTCCCCTGTTCGAGACCGTGGACGACCTGGTGAACGCACCACGTGTCCTCGAGGAACTCCTGACCTGTGCGCCCTACCGCGAACACGTCCGCGACCGCGGCGACCACCAGCAGCTGATGATCGGCTACAGCGACTCGAACAAGGACGCCGGCTACCTGGCGGCGACGTGGCAGCTGCACCGCGCCCAGCGTGAGCTGGTCCGGGTCGCGGACGCGCACGGGGTGAAGCTGACGGTGTTCCACGGACGCGGCGGCAGCATCGGCCGCGGCGGCGGGCCTGCCAACGCCGCCATCCGGGCCCAGCCGCCCGAAGCGGTCCGCGGGCGCCTGAAGCTCACCGAGCAGGGCGAGGTCATCGCGGCCCGCTACCGCGACCCCGTGCTGGCCCACCGTCACCTCGAGCAGATCCTGCACGCCGTGCTGCTGACCGCGGCTCCCGACCGGCCGCCCACGACCGACGCGCGGACCGACGAGCTGCTCGACGAGTTGGCCGCCCTGGCCCGCAAGGCCTACCGCGAGCTGGTGCACGACACCCCGGAGCTGGTGGACTACCTCCACGAGGCGACCCCGCTCGACGCGATCGGTGAGCTCAACATCGCCTCCCGACCGGCACGTCGCCAGGCGGGTCGTGGCATCGAGGACCTGCGCGCCATCCCGTGGGTGTTCGCCTGGACCCAGTGCCGCGTGCACCTGCCCGCCTGGTACGGGCTCGGCTCCGCCCTGCACGAGTGGGCCGGCGACGACCCGGCCCGGTGGACCCAACTCCAGGAGCTGGTGGCCGGCAGCCCCCTGGTCCAGACCATCCTGGACAACGTCGAGATGGCGCTCGCGAAGGCGGACCTGCGCATCGCCGCCTCGTATGCCGCGCTCGCCCGACCCGAGACCCGCGACGTGGTGTTCCCGCGACTGCGCGCCGAGTACGACCGCACCGCGTCCGCCCTGCTGCGCATCCGCGGTCACGACCAGCTCGTCGGGCACGACGCCGACCTCGCCGAGGTGCTGCGGTTGCGCGATCCCTACCTCGACCCGCTGCACGGGGTCCAGGTGGCCCTGCTCCACCGGCTGCGCGAGGAACACGACGACGCCACGGCCGAGCTGCTGCGTGAGGCGGTGTTGGTGGCCACCAACGGCATCGCGGCCGGGCAGCGCAACACCGGCTGACCACGCCAGGCCCCGAGGGAGTCGGAGGTCCCAATTCTGGGGACCTTGAGCCCTGATCGCCACCCGGGCCCCACCCGTAACTTCGGGGACGTGGAGGTGGTCCCGATGGAGCGCACGATCAGAATCTTCCTGCCGGTCCCCGGCGAGCCGCTGGCGTCGTTGCGCGCGTTCCTCGACGAGCCCGTCCGCTGGCTGCCCGAGGCACGGCTGGGGCCGGCGGGCCTGCTGTCGACCGTGCGCGCCGGCGGCATGGCCCGCTCCGTCCTCGTCCGGGTCGGCGCGCCGTGGGTGGTCGGCTCGACCCACTGGCGCTCCCTGCGCTGGGACCCCCTCAACGAGGAAGCCGGGCGCCCCGATCGCCTGCTGCCCGCGTTCGACGGCGAACTCGGACTGCACGTACTCGGCACGGGCCGCGTCACGCTGATCCTCGACGGCCGGTACGTGCCGCCGGGGGGCAGCGTCGGAGCGGCACTGGACGGGGTCGCACTCGGTCGGTTGGCCAACCGCAGCCTCGAGCGCTTCCTCGAGGACCTCGCGCAGCGGTTGCGCCACGACGCCGAGACGGCCGTCCCCTCCGTCGTCGGTTAGGCGCCTCCCAGGGGGACCCGCCAGCACACCTGGGTGCCGGCTCCGCCGACGCGCGGCGACCAGGTCACCTCCCCACCCAGCAGCGCCGCCCGCTCCTGCAGGTTCCGGCGCCCGAAGCCGCTCCCGGGCCTGGGCGGCAGCCCACGTCCGTTGTCGGCGACGACCAGGGTCAGACCGACCCCGTCGACGACGACCTCGACCTCGACGTCGTCGGCGTCGGCGTGCTTGGCGACGTTGGTCAACGCCTCGCGCAGCACCGGCAGCAGCTGTTCGGCCACCTGCGGCGGGACGGTCGTTTCGACCGGCCCGTCGAAACGCACCCGCGGCGAGCGCGGCAGCACGGGGGTCAGTTCGTCGACCAGTTCGAGCACCGCGTGCCGGATACCGCCGGTCGCGGTCGGGTCCGACTGTAGTGCGAAGATCGTGGTCCGGATCTCCTTCACGGTGACATCGATCTCGTCCACCGCGCGCTCGATCCGCTCGATGACGTCCGGTCGACCCTCGGCCCGCTTCAGGGTCGCCTGCAGCGACAACCCCGTGGCGAACAGGCGCTGGATCACGGTGTCGTGCAGGTCGCGGCCGATGCGCTCGCGCTCCTCGACCAGCGACATCCGCTGGAGTTCGGCGCGGGCGCGCTCGGTCGTCAGCACCAGGCTGGCCTGGGCGGCGAAGCCCGACATGATGGCCTCGTCACGTCGCGTGAGACCGGCGAGCCGCATCACGCCGAGTGCCGCGACGACCTCGTCGCCGGCCCGCAGCGGTACCCACAGCATCGCGCCCTCGCCGAAGACGGGGCCACGCTCACCACGCACGACCGCGCCCTCGAGCAGGCTGCCCCAGGCCGGCCCCTCGGTGGCGGGCAGGAAGCCCGGGGTCGGGCCCTCCTGCCCCGCCGACGCGAGGATCCACAGGCCGTCCTCGTGCGGCCCGACGACACACGCCGCGTCGCCGTCGACGAGGCGCAGAGCGAAGTCGGCGAGGCGCCCCCGCACCTCGCTCACGGGCGCACCGGCGAGCGCAGCGGTGGTGACCTCCAGCACGGCGTCTCGCCAGCGCTCACGCTGGCTCAGGTCGTCGTAGAGGCGGGCGTGCTCGATGGCGGTCCCTGCGACCGCGGCGAGGCCGACGACGAGGTCCTCGTCCTCCTGGGTGAAGGACCCGCCGCCGCGCTTCTCGGCCAGGTACAGGTTGCCGAAGGCGCGTCCGCGGACCCGGACGGGCGCGCCGAGGAAGCCGTGCATGGGCGGATGGTTGGGCGGAAACCCGTACGACTTCGGGTGGGCGGTGATGTCGTCGAGCCGCACCGGCTCGGGTTGCTCGATCAGCAGCCCGAGGACCCCGCGTCCGGCCGGCAGGTTGCCGATCGCGGCGGCCGTCTCGGCGTCGACGCCCCGGTGCACGAAGGCGGACAGCCCGTCACCGTCCTCGGCGATGACCCCGAGCGCGCCGTACTTCGCCGCCACGAGATCGCAGGCGGCCTCCACGACCCGTCCCAGCACGGCCTCGAGATCGAGGTCCACCGTGACGGCGAGCACCGCGTCCAGGACCTGGGCGGCGCGGGGGTCCAACGCGTCGCTGCCGAGACCGTTCGTGGAGCCCATCGGTGTACCTTTGCGTCCGGCTGCAGCCCGACACCCTACTGTTGCCCTCCCCCTGCCCATGGAGTCTGCTGGTGGCCGAGACCGTGCGCGTCTTCCTCGTCGACGACCACGAGGTGGTCCGGCGGGGACTCCGGGACCTCATCGACGCCGAGGACGACCTCGAGGTTGTCGGTGACGCCGCCAGTGCGGGAATGGCGCTGGCCGGTATCGCCCAGACCTCGCCCGACGTCGCCCTGCTCGACGTGCGGTTGCCGGACGGCAACGGGGTCGAGATCTGCCGTGACGTGCGTGCCCGTGATCCACGGATCGCGTGCCTGATGCTGACCTCGTTCGGCGACGACGAGGCGCTGTTCGACGCGATCATGGCCGGCGCGGCCGGGTACCTGCTCAAGGACGTACGCGGTCCCGACCTGCTCGACGCGATCCGGCGGGTGGCGACGGGCGACTCGCTGCTCGACCCCGCGGTCACCGGCAAGGTGCTCGAGCGCCTCCGCCGCGGCGACGAGGAGGACCCGCGGCTTCGCTCGCTGTCCGAACAGGAGCGGCGGATCCTGTCCCTCATCGCGGAGGGTCTGACCAACCGGCAGATCGCCGAGCGGATGCACCTCGCCGAGAAGACGGTGAAGAACTACGTGTCCAACCTGCTCGCGAAGCTCGGCATGCAACGCCGTACCGAGGCCGCGGTCTTCTACACCCAGGTCGAGCGCGGCGAGGCCTGAGCCGGGACCGATGCCCCCGGCTGCTGGGGCCGGGGTGCCCTGGTGGCGGCGGGCCGCGTGACCCATGCTCGGGACGGGGCCGGCCACCTGCCGAGGCCGGCACGGGAGCCCGACCATGGAACACGTCACGGACCGTCACGCCCTCGAGGTGCTCAGCACCGCCGAGTCGCTCCGTCTGCTCGGCAGCCGGCCCCTGGGACGGCTCGCCTACGTCGACCGGGGGGCACCGAGCATCGTGCCCGTCAACCACCTCGTCGACGGGCACACCGTCGTCTTCCGGGCCCTGCACGGCGCCAAGAGCGACGCGTTGCTGATGGGACGCCCGGTCGCCTTCGAGGTGGACGACCACGACCCGTCGCGGCGCGTCGGCTGGAGTGTGCTCGTACGCGGCACGGCGACGCCCGTCTCGGACGAGGAGGCGCGTCGTTTCGCGGCCGAGCTCGACAGCTGGGCCGCCGACACGGCCGTCCGCCACACGATCGTCCGCCTCGTCCCCGACGAGATCACCGGGCGCCGCCTCCGGGAGCGCACCGAGGCCCTAGTGACGCAGGACCAAGGTCCCTCGGACCTGTGACGCCCCGCCCTGCCGGCGACGCAGGCGGTGACCGACGCTTCTCCTCGATGAGGCCCGGTGGAGATGCCGCCGGGTCCGGCGGCCCACCTGCTGCCGGACGAAACCGTCGAGGAGAGACGACATGTCCGAGGAACGTACGGTCGGCGCGATCGCCGTCGCGGTCGTGGCGCTGGTCGCGCTGGTGCTCAGCGCCGGCGCACTGATCACCGCTGCGAACGGCACGGGCGGAAGTGCTCCGGCGCTGGCCGTCGCGGCCGCCAGCAGCGACGCACCCATCGAGGTCTCGGTCGAGCTGACCGAGTTCGCCATCACGCCGAGCAGCATCGAGATCGCTGCGAGCGGCAGCCTGCTGGTCACCAACGGCGGCGTCGCGCAGCACGACCTCGCCGTCGTGGACACCGGCCTGGCGACGCCGATGCTCAACGCGGGTGAGTCGGCCACGCTGGACCTGTCGTCGCTGGAGCCCGGCACCTACGACATCCTGTGCACGGTCGCCGGCCACGAGGCCGGAGGCATGAAGGGCACGCTGACGGTCGTCGGCACCGGCACGCAGCCGGCGGCCGCAGACGCCGGCGACGACGCCAACGGCGGACACGGCGACCACGGCGCCGACACCGACTGGGCCGCGCTCGACGCCGCCATGCACGACACCATCCTCGAGTTCCCCGCCGCGACCGAGGGCCTGGGCAACCAGCCCCTCGAGCCGACCATCCTCGAGGACGGCACGAAGCGGTTCGAGCTCACCGCCGAGATCATCGACTGGGAGGTCGCTCCCGGCAAGGTCGTCGAGGGATGGGCCTACAACGGCCAGATCCCGGGCCCGATGATCCAGACCCAGCCCGGCGACAAGGTCGAGGTCGTCGTCACCAACAAGCTGCCCCTGGGCACGGACGTGCACTGGCACGGCCTGATCGTGCCCAACGCCCAGGACGGGGTCTCGCCGCTCACGCAGGAGCTGATCGAGCCGGGGGAGAGCCACACCTATGCGTTCACGACCGAGGAGGCGGCGGTCAACATGTACCACCCGCACCACCACGCCCAGATGAAGGTCCCGAACGGCATGTGGGGCGTGTTCCTCGTCGGCGACCTGCCCATGCCGGAGGCTGGCAGCGTGATCGGCGGCAAGACCCTGCCCGAGGACATGACCGTCGACCAGGTCGTGCCGATGGTGGTCAACGACGCCGGCACGATCGGGATGAGCCTCAACGGCAAGTCGTTCCCCGCCACCGCACCGATCGTGGCGAAGAAGGGCGACAACATCCTGCTGCACTACTACAACGAGGGCTACCAGATCCACCCGATGCACCTGCACGGCATGCCGCAGCTGGTGGTCGCCAAGGACGGCTACCCGCTCGACCAGCCCTACTGGTCCGACACCGTCAACGTGGCACCGGGTGAGCGCTTCTCGGTCCTCATCCCCGCCGAGCACGCGGGCGTGTGGGCGTTCCACTGCCACATCCTCACGCACGCCGAGAGCGACGAGGGCATGTACGGCATGGTCACCGCCCTCATCGTCGAGGAGTGATCCGGGACCTCGACGCATGGCGGCCGGAGGCGGTCCTGCCCCATCGGGCAGGACCGCCTCTGGGTCAATTGACCTACGATCGGAGAACACCGATCCGGGGGTTGACGTTGCTCGTCGCTGGCGCGGAGACGCTGCAGGGCCCCGACGGTGAGCGACATGTCGCGAGCTGGGCGGGGCCCGAACTGCATCACGTGGTGTTGGTGTGCCACAGTCTGCGCGAGCACGCCGGTCGCTACGCCGCCCTCGCCGAGGCACTGGTGCGCACCCAGGCCCAGGTCTACGTGCTCGACCAGGGTGGGCACGGCCGCTCCGAGGGCAGTCCCGGCCTGATCACCGATCTCGACGCCGCCATCGACGACCAGCGGCTGCTGCTGCAGCTGATCCAGGCCCGTCATCCCGGCGTCCCCGTCGTGGTGCTCGGGCACGGCACCGGGGGCACCCTCGCCGTCCGCCTGGCACAGCACCTGCAGCAGCAACTCGCCGCACTGGTCCTGAGCGCTCCGCTGCTCGGCGTCCTCCCCGGTGGCGTCGACGACGACCCGCGGCTGAGCATCGAGCCCGTGCCCGCGCGCGAGCTCTCGACGGACCCCGCCGTCGGCGGGCGGTTCACCGCCGATCCTCTGGTCTGGCACGGGCAGCTGCCCAGGACCACCGCGGCCGCACTCCACCGTGGCCTGCGCACCATCGCGCGTGGCCCGCGCCTGCATCTGCCCGTCCTGTGGCTGCACGGTGAGCACGACACCATCGTCTCACCCGAGCCGACGGGTGCCGCCATGGGCGAGCTCGTCGGGGCCGGTGCGTTGACGGCGCGCCTGCTGCCGGGGGCTCGACACCAGGTGCTGGCCGGCGCCGACCTCGAGCGCAGCCTCGCCGAGGTCACCGCCTTCCTCGCCGGCGCCCTGCGGCGGCCCGCCGTCGCCTGATCGGGTCACCCGGACACCCCCGGCGGGCTCAGATCGCCGTGAACCAGCCCATCGCACCGCGCTCGGCCATGTGGTGCTGATGCGGGTGGAACATGTAGCGACCCCGTGTCGGCAGCCGGAACTCCAGCATCGCGCGCTCGCCCTGCCCGAGACTGACCACGTCGGTGTGCTCGTCGGGCGCCTCCCCCGTTCCCGACAGGTACACGTCGAACGTCTGGGCGTGCAGGTGGAAGCTGGCGAGCGGCTCACCCTCGACGAAATTCACCAGGTAGACCCGGACCAGGTCGCCGGCCGGCACCCGGACCGGGTGGCGGTCGTAGAGCCCGCACACCCCGTTGTAGGCGTAGACGTCGTTGCGCCCGTTGCCGGTCAGGTCGAAGCCGTCGAGGACCAGCACCACCTCGACGGCGGGTTCGCGACCACGCGCGGGGTCGACCACGAGCACGCCGTGCAGACCGCGGCGCACGTGCTCGGCGTAGGGCGGCAGATGGCAGTGGTACGGATGCAGTCCGACCGGGCCCGCCTCGACGTCGTAGACGAAGGAACCGCCGGGCGGAATCGGCTCCCAGCCGTCCATCTGCGGGTCGTGGCTCCCATGCAGGTGCAGGTTGTGACCTTGCCCGGTCCGGTTGTCGACGGTGATGCGCAGTCGGTCCCCCACCGTCGCGCGCAGGACCGGCCCGGGGACACGACCGCCGTACATCCAGGCGTCGATCGTGGCCCCGTCGGCAACGCTCCAGTGGCCCTCGGTCACCGGCAGGACCAGCTCCCGCCGGCGGCCGGGTGCTGCCGGGTCCGCAGCCGGCGGATGCGTCAGGTCGGCGATCAGATCGTCGTCGAGGTCGCGCGGCGGTTGGGGCCCGTGGCCGTACCCGCCACGGACGAGACCGAGCGCCTCGAGATCCGCGTGGGCGTCGATGCCGTGGTCATGGCCCGCGCCCGGGGCGTAGTCGTCCGCGGGGGCGGCGTGCCCATGGCCACCCGACGGCTGTCCGGCAGCGACGCTGCGTCCGAAGGCAGCGCCGCCGAGCAGGAGGGCGCCGCCGAGGCCGCCGCCCTGCAGCAGTCGCCGGCGACCGAGGCGACGCGACCCGTCCCCGGCGCGGTCGACGTCGGGCACCGGGACGTCGTCCCCCGCCGCGTCGTCGTGCCGGGGCCGCATGCTCACAGCACACCGGCTTGGAGGGCGCCGATGCCCACCAGCGCGGGCGCGAGCAGGAGCACGGTCGCCAGTCCAGCCACGACGATCCCCCACCGCCGCCGTCGTGACGCCCACCCACGTGCGCGGACGATCGCGACCGACGACGTGACCAGGCTGACCACCGCTGCCGCCGGCCACCCGAATGCGAGCGTCAGCAGCGCCGGCACGGCCACCGCGACCAGCCATGCGGTGCGAGCCGGCCCCGGCCGGCGCAGAACGGCGACGACGGCGGCGAGTGCGAGTGCCGCGATCGCGAGCATCGGCAGGAACCAACCGGTGACGGCGAAGTAGGCCGGCCAACCACGCAGGTCCCGCACGGTGAACCCGGCCACGCGCGTGGCAGCGGACTCGCGCACCTCGCCGTCGAGTTGTGGACGCGTGATGTCGCCGAGGTCGACCCCGTCGTAGCGTGCGAACACGTCAACGGCGGGCACGACCGGCGCATCGGCACCCCCCGGCAACTGCCCGAGGGTGCCTGGCTCGGGAACCAGGTCCATGTGCTGGGCGCGACGCTCGCCCGGGAAGTGCCCCAGCTGTCCCACCATCAGCAACGTGTCACGGAAGGTGCCGAGGCTCGGCAGGCTGAGGCCGTCGCAGGGACGGGTCCGCTCCAGCAGGGCGGGCGCGGTCCGCCGCACGTCGTTGTCGGCGAAGCAGTCGCCGCCGTTCTGGCTCGGCGACACCGTGGCGAGGTCGGCTCGTCCCGATCCGTGCACCAGGTTGCCGGTGACGACGTTGCCTCCCGGCATCCAGAAGTTGCGGTGCAGGTTCGGCGTCGCGGCGATGCCGTACCCGGGATGGTGCAGCACGACGTTGTCGCGGACCTCGTGGTGGACGCCGCCGGCGAGCACGATCCCGTGTCCGAATGCGGGCCAGGTCGCCGACACCACCGGTGCGTCGAAGTTGCCGTTGTCCGCCACGTAGTTGCCGGCGATCGTGGCGCCCCGCGATGGTGCGTACCGTTGCGAGTCCAGCGTGTTGGGCACGATGCCGGCGCCGTTGAGCCGCCACGTCGAGTTGACGAGATAGAGCGAGTTGCTGGCGTTGGTGCCGGAGAAACCGAACCCGTTCCACTCCGCGGTGACGCGGTTGAGGATCGTGCGACAGTCCTCGCACTGGCCGACGTAGTAGCCGCCGTCGGCCGAACCGGAGGCATACGAGTCCTCGAAGACGCCGTCGACCGAGTCGAAGGCGTAGATGCCGTAGGTACCGGCGTTGATGGAGGTGAGGTGGCTTCCGCGGAACCCCGTCACCCCGTCCCAGTAGAAGCCGTTGTTGGTGACGTCGCGCACCGTCATGTTCTCGACCGCGACGCCGTCCGCCGTCACCATCACGCCCATCTCACGCTCGAACTGGCCGTCGACGATCACCGCGTTGCGATCGGTCCCGCGCACGACGATCTGGGGCGTGGTGACCGTGACCTGCTCGGCGTAGACCCCTGGCTCGACGAGCACCAGGTCACCCGGCTCGGCTGCGTCGACGGCGGTCTGGATCGTCGGATACTCCTCGGGCACCAGGCGCGTGCGACCGGTGGGCGTGACCGGCTCGACGGCGGCGATGCGGGCATCGGTGGCGGTGGTGTCCGCGTCCACGGCGGTCATCTCGGGCGAAGCACCGTCACCGACCGCGAGCGTGGCGACCATGCCACCCGAGGCGTCCGCGGGCGCGTGCAGGCTGCAGTAGATGGTGTAGGTGCCGGCGTCCTCGAGCACCACCGTGGCCTGCTCGTCGGGATCGACGAGTTCGGTTCCCCACGTGCCGTCCACGTCGAGTGCGTTGTGCGGCACCCGGCCGAGGTTCTCGAACACCACCGTGGTGCCGGCGGCGACGCTCACCTCGGCCGGTTCGAAGAAGTTGTCGTACATCGCCACGACGACCCGGTCACCGCCGCCACCGGCCTCGCCGCCACCCGAGCACCCGGCCAGCACCAGGGCGGTCCCCAGTCCCAGCGCCGTCCGCCGTCCACGCCAACGTCGCCACCCCACGCGTCCCCTTGCTCACCACGCCGGCGTGCCGTCCCCGCCGGCTCTCCCGACGCGCAGCGTACGCAGTGGTATGCGGGGCTGCCGCCACGTGCCGCCCCCGGGGCGCGCGGCGGCCGGTCCTGCCTAGTAGACCGGAATCGACGGGTCGACCTGGCGGGCGTAGGCGTTGATGCCGCCACGCATCGAACGGGCCCGGAAGCCGGCGCCACGCAGCAGCTGCGTCGACTCGAGGGAGCGCACCCCCGACTTGCAGTGGACGACGTAGTCCTTGGTCTCGTCGAGTTCACGCAGCTGCGCCGGCAAGGAGTCCTTGGGGATCAGGACCGCGCCGGGGATGCGGTTGATCTCGTACTCGTGGGGGTCGCGCACGTCGAGAAGGACGACGTCGGGTTTCTCGGCGATCTCGGCGTACTCGGTCGGCAGGATCTCGAGGTCGGCGGCCCCGAGGAGGTCTTCCTCGCGGTCGTGGGCCGGCATGCCGCAGAAGTCCTCGTAGTCGATCAGTTCGGTGACCGTCGGGTTCGTGCCGCAGACGGGGCAGTCCGGGTCCTTGTTGACCTTGACATACATCCAGCTCTGCTCGAGCGCGTCGTAGAGGCCGAGCCGTCCGATCATCGGCTCGCCGATGCCGGCCAGCAGCTTGATGCCCTCGATCGCCTGGGACGAGCCGATGATCCCCGGGATCACGCCGAGCACGCCTCCTTCGGCGCAGTTGGGGACCATGCCCGGCGGCGGTGGCTCGGGGAACATGCAGCGGTAGCAGGGGCCCTCCTCGGCCCAGAACACGCTCAGCTGCCCCTCGAACCGGAAGATCGAGCCGTAGACGTTCGGCTTGCCCAGCAGCACACAGGCGTCGTTGACGAGGTAGCGGGTCGGGAAGTTGTCGGTGCCGTCGATCACCAGGTCGTAGGGGGCGACGATGTCGAGGGCGTTGTCGCTGGTGAGGTAGGTCTCGTGCACCTCGACGTTCACGTTGGGGTTGATCTCGAGGATCGCGTGCTTCGCCGACTCCACCTTGGGGCGCCCGATCATCGACGTCGTGTGGATGATCTGGCGCTGCAGGTTCGAGGCGTCGACCACGTCGTTGTCCACGATCCCGATCGTGCCGACCCCCGCGGCGGCGAGGTAGAGCGCGAGCGGCGAACCGAGCCCGCCGGTGCCCACCAACAGCACCTTGGCGGCCTTGAGCCGTTCCTGACCCTCGATCCCGACGTCGGGGATGATCAGGTGACGGCTGTAGCGCGCGATCTCGTCGTTGGTGAGCTTTTCGCGGCGATCGACGACCGGGCGGACCACTTCGACGGGCCTTTTCAGCAGGAGGCAGAGGTGACTGGAAGTGTCAACGCGGCGTTCGGAGCCGCTCCTTCCCTCCGAGGGTAAACCGTGGAAACCCCGCGCGCCGGGCGGACGCGCCCCGTCGCGGTGCCGGCGCGTCGCGTGACCGTGCGAGGTTCGCGCGCGGCGCAGCGCGGGTCTTGCACCTGGCGTTGCGTCAGGTCGTAGCGTCGTCGCCGTCGTCCGCTCGGGCGGCTGCCGACAATGTCCAGGACGAGCGCATGCGGTACTCGATCGGCGAGGTCGCGCGGTTCGCCGGGGTGACGGTTCGCACGCTGCACCACTACGACGCCATCGGCCTGCTCTCCCCACAGGAGCGGGCACCGTCGGGGCGGCGCACCTACGTCGCCGCCGACCTCGACCGGTTGCAGCGCATCCTGTTCTACCGCGAGCTCGACCTGCCGCTCGACGACATCGCCGCGCTGCTCGACGGTGCCGACGACCACGTCGCGCACCTCGCACGCCAACGCGGCGCGTTGCGCGACCGCATCGATCGGCTCGAGCGACTGCTCGCCGTCCTGGACCGCACCATGGAGGCACGGAAGATGGGAATCGACCTCGACCCGGACGAGATGTTCGAGGTGTTCGGTGACGACGACCCGGCGCAGTACGCCGAGGAAGCCGAGCAGCGCTGGGGGAACACCGACGCGTGGCGAGCGTCGCAGCAGCGGGTCGCGCGCTACCGCAAGACCGACTGGCTGCGGTTCAAGGCCGAGCAGGAGCAGCTCGGCGCAGACATGGTGGCGGCCATGGACGCCGGGATCGCTCCCGACGACGCGCGCGCCATGGACCTCGCCGAACGCGCCCGGCTGCAGATTCACGACTGGTTCTACGACTGTCCGCACGAGATGCACGTCGCGCTCGGGCAGATGTACGTCGACGACCCCCGGTTCACGGCCACCTACGACCGGCAACGTGACGGCCTGGCGCAGTGGTTGCGGGACGCCATCGTCGCCAACGCGGCCCGTCATGGCACCGCGGCCCGCCCCTGATCAGGTCCCGAGCTCGAGGACGACGTCGGCCCGCTCGAGGACCGACGGGCGGTGCGAGACCACCAGCATGGTGCGCGCCCGGTCGCCCAGGATGCGGTCCAGCAGCGCGGCCTCGGTCTCGGCGTCGAGCGCGGCGGAGAGGTCGTCGGCCACGACCAGGGCAGAGCCCGCGACCAGCGCTCGGGCCGCCGCCACCCGGTGCGCCTGTCCCCCGGACAGCCGGATGCCGCGCGGTCCCAGGCGGGTCCGAAGCCCGTGCTCGAGCTCGGCCACGAGGTCGCGTGCGGCGGCGGCGTCCAACGCCCGCTGGAGGTCGTCCTCGCCGAGGTCCCACCCCAGGCGGAGGTTGTCGTCGAGGGTCTCGCTGAACAACGTCGGCACCTGCGCCACGTAGGCGGCCCGCGGCGGCGTCATCCACCGCGAGGCGTCGACACGCACACCGTCCCAGCGGATCTCCCCCGCGAGCTGCGGCGCCAGTCCGAGCACCGCCCGCACCAGCGTGGACTTTCCGGTTCCGACACGGCCCGTGACGACCGCGAAGCCGCCCGCCGGCACGTCGAGGTCGAACGGACCCAGGACCTGGCCGTCGGGGGCGCAGGTCACGAGCCCGACCAGCTGCAGTCGGGGCGCCGACGGCGACGGCGGCAGCGGGTGACGTTCGACCGGAGGTGGCGCCAGGGGAACCGGTCCGATCGGCGCGATCAGGGCTTCGACGTCGCGGTCCGCCACGGCCCCACGCAACCGGTCGACCGACACGTCGGCGTGACGACGAACCGTGAGCCATCCGGCCCAGTGGCGCGGCACGCCCGCCAACAGGTGCGCATAGGCAGCCAGCAGCGCGACCTGCCCGGCGGTCAACTCGTCCCCGACGACGAGCGCCGCCGCAAGCAGGCCGGCGGCCAGCGCCAGGTCACCGGCCGCCTCCCCGACGGCGGGCAGCAGCTGGCCCGCGACGCGGTCGCGGACGGCGGTGACGCGACGGCGCTCGCACAACCGGGCGAGGTGGCGCAGCAACGCGGGGGCGGCGCCGGAGGTCGTGACCGTGGTCACGGCACCGAACACCTCCCCCATGAAGCCGGTCACCTCGCCCGTCACGGCACGGTCGTCGGCCCGGCGGCGTCGCACCATCGGGGCGATCAGGTAGCCGCCGCAGGAGGCGAGCAGCAACGGCACGGCGACCGCGACCGCCACCAGCACGTCGATGCGGGCGATGACGGCGAGGGCGACCATCGCGATCCCGCCCGTCGCCACCAGGGTCAGCCAGTAGTCGGTGGCACGCGCGACGTGCTCGGGGTCGTCGCGGAACAGCGGCATCGCCGCCGCCGCGTCGGTGATCGCGGGGCCGCGCCGTTCGGGGTCGGGGTGCAACTGCGCACGCAGGACGTTGGTGCGCAGCACGGTCTCGGTGTGCCCCCAGAAGGGCTCGAACAGCCAACCGACCAGGGGCAGTGAGAGGGCACGCGTGACCTCGATGCCGGTGACCGCGGCCAGCAGCAGCAGCGCCGGTCCCCCGTCGCCGAGTGCGTCGAAGAGGCGTTCCAGCACCACACCGACGGCGAGCGGCGCGAGGATGAACAGCCACCAGAGTGCGCCGCCGCCCCAGTAGGCGCCCTTGCGAACGCCCATCATGTGGCGGACGACCCGCCAGGTGGCGCGGCGCTCGGCGGCGCGCGTCGTCGCCGACGGGGCGGTCATGTCGCGGCCCCCAGCTCGGCTTCCACCAACCGCGCGAACCGCGAGTCGGCCTGCAGCAGCGCCTCGCGGGGGCCCTGCTCGACGATACGTCCCGCACGCACCACCGCGATCCGGTCGACCCGTTCCAGGGTGGCGAGCCGGTGGGCGACGACGATCGCCGTCCGTCCGTCGAGCAACGCGTCCAGTGCCCGGGTGACGGCCATGGCGCTGGCGGTGTCGAGGCGGGCGGTCGGCTCGTCGAGGATCACCAGGCCCGGGTCGCGCAGCAGGACGCGGGCGAGGGCCAGGAGCTGTGCTTCCCCGGCCGAGGTCCCCGCGTCGTCTCCGAGCTCGGCGTCGAGGCCCTGCTCGAGCCGGGCGAACCAGGCACCGAGACCGACCGCCTCCAGTGCGGCGACGAGGTCCGCGTCGTCCGCCTCGACACTGCCGAGCAGGGTCAGGTTGTCGCGGATCGACGCCGACAGCAGCTGGACCTCCTGCGTCACGACCGCGACGCGGCGACGCAGGGACGCCTCGGACACCTCCCGCAGGTCGAGCCCGCCGACGCGCACGGTCCCGTCGCGGGGGTCGAGGGCGCGATGCAGCAGGCGGGTCAGCGTGGTCTTGCCGCCCCCGCTCGCGCCGACGACACCGAGGTGCTCACCCGGCTCCAGCCGCAGGTCGACGTCGCTGAGCGCGTCCTCCGCGGTCCCGGGGTAGCCGGCGCGGACGTCGTCGAGCGCGACCTCGAGCGGACCGGCCGGCAGCGCACGCGCCCCGGTGAACCGCACCAGCGGGACCTCGGCGAGCAGGGCGGCCAGTCGTGACGCCCCGGCCCCGGCCTGCTGGATCTGCTGGATGTTCTCGGCCAGCTGCTCGAGCGGTCGCCGGGTCAGCTGCGTCGCCGTGAACGCCGCCAGGACCTGCCCGATCGTCATCGCGCCGGTGCGCTGCAGCAGGATGCCGCCGAGCAGCGCGATCGCCCCACCGCCGACGACCACCAGCATCGACGCGGACCAGATCACGGTCGCGTAGACCTCCTGGCGGCGCCAGGGCGCCAGCGTCAGCGTGGAGCGACGCTTGAGGTCGTCGACGGCGTAGCGGCCGCCTCCGAGTGCACGCAGTTCCTCCGCACCGCGCAAGCGTTCCTCGGCGGCGCCGAAGACCTCGCCGGAGCGTTGGCGCGCGATCACCCCGGACGGCACGGCGAGGTCGCGCAGGCGTACCAGGACCCAGGCGCCGGCCGCCAGGACCACCGCGAGGGCGGCACCCAGACGCCAGTCCTGTACCGCGAGGAGGACGACCACGCCGGCCAGCGTGACCATCGCCGCAGCCAGGCGCACCACCACGCGTGCGAGCAGTTCTCCGACCCGGGTGGCGTCGCCGTCGACCCGGTCGACGACCTCCCCCGGCGTGGTGCGCCCGTGCCAGGCGCTGCCCAGCGACAGTGCGTGGGCCGCCACGCGGACGCGCAGTTCGTTGGCGGCCCGCCACGCCAACCGGGCGCCGAGCCAGGTCACGAGCAGGTCGGCACCGTTGGCGAACAGTCCGACCAGCCCGACGGCGGCGGCGAGCCAGATCAGGTCCCCCACCGCGATGCCCGATGCCACCCCGTCGGCAATCGCCCCCAGCAGGACCGGTCCCGCCAGCGGCAGCGTCCCCGCGACGAGCACGATCAGGCTGAACCCCGCCATCGCACGTCGGTGCGGAGCCAGGAACGATCCGATGAGGCGCCAGTGGGCGGCATCACCGGACGACCCGGACACGGGCGCGGCGGAAGGCGGTGCGGTGGACATGCGGGCTCCGAGAGACGCCCGCCGTGACGTACGGAGCGAGCCGGCCATGAAAGCCGGCCCGCGCCCGGTGCGTCAAGCAACTCGTCCGAGGCCGGCCGCCGGCACGGCGCGCGCGGCCGGTCGCCGTCAGACGTTCATGCCCATCGCGCGCAGTTCCTCGCGCACGTAGTCGGCCATCGCCTCGGGACCCCACGGTGGCGTGAACGTGAACTCGACCTCGACGCGGTCGACGCCGGGCATGGCCCCGAGGATGATCGAGCACTGCTGGTGGATCACCTCGGTGAGCGGGCAGCCCATGCTGGTCAGCGTCATCAGCACGTGGGCGTAGCCGCGCTCGGGCTTGGTGACCTCGTAGACCAGGCCGAGGTCGACGATGTTGTAGCCGATCTCGGGGTCGACGACGGCGCGCAGACCGTTCATGAGGTCCTGCGCGGACGGCATCCCGTCCTCCTCGAGCGGCAGGTCCTCGAACGGGTGACGGGTCCGGGGCGCCTCGTCGGCGGCTTCCTCGACGCGACCGCTGGGCGTGTCGGCCTCGGGGATCACGTCGTCGTCGAGGTCGTGGTCGACGGCGGTGTTGCTGTCGTGCTGGCTCATGGTGTCCCCGCTCATTCCTCGTGGGTGACGGTGTGGGCGTTGGCACCGCTCTGGTAGGTCTCGATGGCGTCACGGACCGCCATCCAGCCGAGCAACGCGCACTTGACCCGGACCGGGAACTTCGCCACGCCCTGGAAGGCGACCCCGTCGAGCAGGTCGTCGGCACGGACCGGCTCGTCGCCGTGCATCATGCGCCGGAAGTCCTCGGCGAGGTCGAGTGCGTCCTTGAGCTCGCGCCCGAGCACGGCCTGGGTCATGGCCGAGGCCGAGGCCTGACTGATCGAGCAGCCCTCGCCGTCGAACACCAGCCCGTCGACCGTGTCGCCACTGACCCGCAGGCGCAGGTCCATCTCGTCACCGCACAGCGGGTTGGAGTGGTGGACGTGCACGTCCTCGTTCTCGAGCGCCGGCGCCCGGTTCTTCGGCTTGCGGTAGTGGTCCAGGATGATCTCCTGGTACAGGTCGTCCATGCTCACGACACGCTCCTAGCGGCGGAAGAACGAGCGGGCGGCCTCGATGCCCTCGACGAGGGGTTCGAGGTCGTCGACGTCGTTGTAGAGGTACAGGCTCGCGCGGGCCGTTGCCACGACCCCGAGTTCCTTCATCAACGGCTTGGCGCAGTGGTGCCCGACCCGGACGCACACGCCCTTGGAGTCGAGCATCGCGCCGACGTCGTGGGGATGCACCCCGTCGATGGCGAAGGAGATCGCACCGCCACGTTGGGTGGCGTCCTTCGGTCCGTGGACGGTGACACCGTCGAGTTCGCCGAGCCGGTCGATGAAGACCTGTGCGAGCTCGGTCTCGTGGGCCCGGATGCGCTCCATCCCGACGCCGGTCAGGTAGTCGACCGCCGCCCCGAGCCCGGCGGCCTCGGCGATCATCGGCGTCCCGGCCTCGAACTTGGCCGGAACGTCGTTCCAGGTCACCGACTCGATGGTGACGTCGCGGATCATCTCGCCGCCCGTGAGGAACGGGTCCATGGCCTCGAGCCGTTCCGGCCTGGCGACCAGCGCCCCGATGCCCGTCGGCCCACACATCTTGTGGCCGGTGAGGGCGTAGAAGTCCACGTCGAGCTCGCGGAAGCTGACCGGCATCTGGGGCACGGCCTGGGTGCCGTCGACCAGCACCACCGCCTGCTCGTTGGCGTCGCGGACCAGCGCGGTCATCGCGGCGACGTCGTTGCGGGTGCCGAGCACGTTGGAGACGTGCACCATGGCGAGGAACTTCACCCGGCCGTCCGCGACCAGGGACCGTGCCGCTTCGAGGTCGAGCCGCCCGTCGTCGGTCAGCGGCACGTGGCGCACCTCGAAACCGACGTCGCGTGCGGCGTACAGCAACGGCACGTGGTTGGCGTGGTGCTCCATCATCGTCGTCAACACCGCGTCCCCGGGGCCGAGGTGGCGACGGACCCACGAGTAGGCGACCAGGTTCATGGCCTCGGTGGCGTTCTTGGTGAACACCACCCCGCGGGGGTCGGCGTCGACGAAGGTGGCCAGCTTGGTGCGGCCGCCCTCGTAGAGGTCGGTCGCCTCCTCGGCCAGGCGGTAGACGCCGCGGTGCACGTTCGAGCGCGACCAGCGGTAGTAGTGGTCCATCGCCTCGAGCACGGGCGTCGGCGTCTGCGAGGACGCGGCCGAGTCGAGGTAGACCAGACGCCGTGCGTCGTGGACCTCGCGGGACAGGACCGGGAAGTCCTTGCGGAGGGTCGGGACGTCGAGCGTCATGGTCGTCCTCGTCGTTTCGGCGGACGTTCAGCGTGCCGCAGGTCGAGGGTCCGCGCCCGTCCACACGGTGACAACCGTGGCACGGGCGCGGTTGCCGCTACGCGTTGCTCTTGAGGTGGTCGTAGCCGCGCTCCTCGAGCTCGTCGGCGAGCTCGGGACCACCGCTGGCGACGATCCGGCCCTCGAACATCACGTGGACCTCGTCGGGCCGGATGTAGCGCAGGATCCGGGTGTAGTGGGTGATGATCAGGGTGCCGAGGTCGGGGCCGGTCAGGCGATTGACCCCCTCCGAGACGATCTTGAGCGCATCGACGTCGAGGCCGGAGTCGGTCTCGTCGAGCACGGCCAGCTGCGGGCGCAACAGCGCCATCTGCAGGATCTCGAAGCGCTTCTTCTCGCCGCCCGAGAAGCCTTCGTTGACCGAGCGCTGCAGGAACGACTCGTCGATGTCGAGGTCGGCCATCTCCTGGCGCAGGCGGGTCATGAAGGCACGGATCGGCACCTCCTCACCGGAGGTGGCGTTGAGCGCCGTGCGCAGGAAGTTGGTCAGCGACACGCCGGGGACCTCGACGGGGTACTGCATCGCGAGGAACACCCCGAGCCGGGCGCGTTCGTCGGGCGTGAGCTCGGTGAGGTCGGTGCCCTGCCACCGGATGGTGCCGCCGGTGATGTCGTAGGCGGGGTGGCCGGCGATGGCGTAGGCGAGCGTGGACTTGCCGGAGCCGTTGGGGCCCATCAGGGCGATGGTTTTGCCCTTGTCGAGGTCGAGGTCGACACCGCGCAGGATGTCGGAGCCGTCCACCTCGACCGTGAGGTCGCGGATCTCGAGGTCAGCCATGGGTGTGCAAGCTTTCGGTCAATGATCGGGAAACGGGGCGTCGTTGGTGGGAGCGGTGACGTCCAGCAGGACGGCGTCGCCGTCGAGTTCGACCGCGAAGGTCGGGATGGGGCGGGTGGCCGGGAGCGACGAGGGTCGGCCCGCGTCGAGGTCGAACGACGAGCCGTGGAGGCTGCACTCGACCGCGTTGTCGTAGACCGTGCCGCCGTCGGCGAGCGACCACTCCTGGTGCGAGCAGGTGTCGTGGACGGCCTTGACCGTGTCACCGAAGCGCACCAGGCAGACGGGTACGCCGTCCACCACGACCTTGTGGGGAACGGCCTCGTCGAGTTCGGCCAGCACGGCGACCTTGGTGGTGGCCATGCCTACACCAACTCGTCGCGCAGGGCGGCGTCGTTGATGCCGAGGGTGTCGAGGTCGGTGGCGGCGAGCTCCCGCTCGATGTGGGCGAGCGCACGCTCCTCGATGCCGGGCAGGTCGATCTCGGTCAGGACCTCGCGGAAGAAGCCGTGGACGAGCATCCGCAGCGCCTGGGCACGCGGGATGCCACGCGCCTCGAGGTAGAACAGGTGGCGCGCGTCGATCTGTCCGGTCGCCGACCCGTGCCCCGCCGTGATGTCGGCGCACTCGATCTCGAGGAAGGGCGTGGCGTCGGCGCGGGCGCCCTCGGTGAGGATCAGACTGCGGTTGTTCTCGTCGGTGACCGTGCCGACCGCGTCCTTGTGCACGAAGATGTTGCCGCGGAAGACCGTACGACTGTTGCCCTGCAGCGCGCCCTTGTAGAGCACGTCCGAGGCCGCGCGCGGCGCCAGGTGACGGACGTAGGGCTGCAGGTCGAACCACTGGCCCTCGTCGGCGTAGTACACCCCGAGCGGGCGGACCTGCGCGCCGGGGCCGAGCAGGTCGCACTCGGGCCGCAGGCGTACGGTCGCGCCGCCGGCGACGATGGCGGCGTGACGCACCTGTGCGTCACGGTGGGCACCGATCTTCTGCAGAGCAAGGTGGCTGACGCCCATGCCCCATTCGTGCAGGCTGACGACGTCGACCTTCGCGGCGTCGCGTGCCACGACCTCGACGACCTCGTCGACGAGGGCGGTGACGCCCTCGTCGGAGGTGTGCTCGAGATAGATGACGGCCTTCGCGTGGTGGCCGACCACGGCCAGCACCCGGGGCAGGTGGGCGCCCTCGCGCGTGACGTGGACGTGGACACCGATCGGCGCGTCGAGCTCGACCTCGGCCGGCACGTGGATGAACGCGCCCGCGGTCCAGGCGGCGTCGTTGACGCTGACCGTGCGGTCCTCGTCGGCGCCCGACCCCTCGCCCGAGGTGGTCAGCGAGCCGAGGTGCTCGCGCACGAGCTCGGCGTGCTCCTCGGCGGCGCTGCGCAGGTCGGTGACCACGACCCCCCGCTCGGCGAGCTCGGCGGGGACGGTCGCCTCGACGACTTCGCCGTCGACGATGCGTACCTGCGCGGTGGTCAACGCGAGCGAGGCGACCAGCGATGCCGGGGTGGCACCGTCGGTTCCTGCCTCGGCGACCAGCGGCTGGCTGACGTCGAAACGCTTCGCGAACGGCGTCGAGCGCCAGAACTCGTCCCTGCGGCTGTCGGGCCAGGACTGGTCGAGGTAGCGCTTGGTGGCGGCGAGCCGGCGGTCGACGAGCCAGTCGGGCTCGCCGGCCGCCACGCTGCGCACGGCGTCCTCGGTGAGCGCGTCGAGCGGGACCTGGACCCCGTCGACGGGGGCAACGGAGGGGCTCGTCATCCGATGGCGCCTTCCATCTCGAGCGCGATCAGGCGGTTGAGCTCGACCGAGTACTCCATCGGCAGCTCGCGGGCGATCGGCTCGATGAAGCCGCGCACGATCATCGCGGTCGCCTCGTCCTCGTCGATGCCGCGGGCCTGCATGTAGAACAGCTGGTCCTCCGACAGCTTCGAGACCGTGGCCTCGTGCTCGATCGTGGCGTCCTCCTGCTCGATCTCCATGTAGGGGTAGGTGTCCGTGCGCGAGGTGTCGTCGAGCATGAGCGCGTCGCACTTGACCGCGGAGCGGGCGTGGTGGGCGCCCTCCTCGATGCGGACCAGGCCGCGGTAGGAGGTGCGGCCGGTGCCCTTGGAGATCGACTTCGAAAGGATGTTGGAGGTCGTGTACGGCGCGGTGTGGACCATCTTGGCGCCGGCGTCCTGGTGCTGGCCGTCGTTGGCGTAGGCGACCGAGAGCACCTCGCCCTTGGCGCCCTCACCGGTCAGCCAGACGGCGGGGTACTTCATGGTGACCTTGGAACCGATGTTGCCGTCGATCCACTCCATGGTGGCGTTCTTCTGCGCGATGGCGCGCTTGGTCACCAGGTTGTAGACGTTGTTCGACCAGTTCTGGATCGTCGTGTAGCGGACGCGCGCGCCCTCCTTGACGATGATCTCGACCACGGCCGAGTGCAGCGAGTCGGAGCTGTAGATCGGCGCGGTGCAGCCCTCGACGTAGTGCACGTAGCTGCCGGGCTCGGCGATGATCAGGGTGCGCTCGAACTGACCCATGTTCTGCTTGTTGATGCGGAAGTAGGCCTGCAGCGGGATGTCGACCTTGACGCCCTCGGGGATCCAGATGAAGGACCCGCCCGACCAGACCGCGGTGTTGAGCGCCGCGAACTTGTTGTCGTTGGCGGGGATCACGGTCGCGAAGTGGTCGCGGAAGACGTCCTCGTGCTCGTGCAGGGCCGTGTCGGTGTCGAGGAACACCACGCCCTGCTCCTCGAGGTCCTCGCGGACCTTGTGGTAGAGCACGGTCGACTCGTACTGGGCGGCGACCCCGGCGATGAGGCGCTCGCGCTCGGCCTGCGGGATGCCGAGCTTCTCGTAGGTCTCGAGGATCTCGGGGGGCAGGTCCTCCCAGGAGTTGGCCTGGCCCTCGCTGGCCTCGACGTAGTAGAAGATGTCGTCGAAGCGGATCTCGGACAGGTCCGAGCCCCAGTTGGGCATCGGCCGGCGCTCGTAGGCGTCGAAGGCGCGCAGGCGCAGGTCCCGCATCCACGAGGGCTCGTTCTTGCGCTCACTGATGGCGGCGACGGTCTCGCGCGTCAGGCCGGTGCCCGAGGTGAAGGCGTAGCCCTCGTCGCTGTCGGACCAGCCGAACTTGTAGTCCGACAGGTCCTGCGCGACGCGGGCCTGCTCTGCACGGGCCTCGCTGACCGGGAGTTCGATCTCGGTCTGGCTCACAGCTGGTCTCCTCGTCCGGACGTCCCGGACGGCTGGGTTCCGCGGGCGCGGGAGCGCGGGCGCGGGTCGTTCATGGTCGGTTCGTTCGCGGTCGTGGCCGTGCGCGGCTGCACGCAGCAGACGCAGGCACTGCCGCCCTCCGCGAGGGTCTCGCGGCGGGAGATCCTGACATCGGTGCCCAGCACCTTCGCAAAGCCGGCGGCCTCGTACGCGCACAGCTCCGGGTGCTGCTCGGCCGCGTCCTGGATGGCGCAGTGGTGCTGCCGCAGGGTGAAGCCCTCGCCGTCGGGGCTGACGGTGGCGGCGTAGCCCGCCTCCGAGAGCCGGCCGGCGAGCTGTTGCAGGCGCTCGTGGAGGTCTTCGGCCGTGACCGCGTCGCGCAGCCCCTCGACCTGGCGTGACAACCGCCAGCGCAGGAACTCGCGCAGGCCGTCGCCGTCGGCGTGCTCGGCGAGGAAACCGAGCAACTCGCCGGCGAGCTGGTCGTGCCCCTGCGGGAACAGCCGGCGCGCGTCCGCGGTCAGCGAGTAGCGCGCCGCGGGCCGCCCGCGGCCCTGGTTGACGGTCTGCGCCGCGACCAGGCCGTCCTCCTCGAGTACGGCGAGGTGCCGGCGGGTGGCCACCTCGGAGATGTCGAGCTCGCGGGCGAGTTCGGCCACCGAGGCATCGTGGTCACGCCGAAGCCGCTCGACGATGGCCGCCCGCTGCTCGCCGAGCAGCGACACCAGCGAACGCCCCGCGAGCGGGGTCGTGGTGGCGGGCTCGGTGGACAAGGCAGGCACTCGAGGATCGGGTGGAGGGTGACGTTGCCGCGCCCCGTCGGCCGGCGGTCGCGATCCGCCGGGGGGACGTCTCAATTACGCAACATTCGTGTTGCGATAGTAGGGCGGCCCTCGCGATGGTGCAAGGCAGCCGGCACCCCTCGCGCCCCCACCGGCGCGTCGGCCGGGATGGTGGACGATCGATCCGGCGCGTCCACCCTGCGTGCGCGACCAGTCGCCCCCCGCGCCGCCCATCGACGCGGTCCGCCCGGATCGTTAGGGTCGACCACGTGCCCGCAACGGGCAGGCATCCGTCACCCGCCACGCGCCGATGGGCCGCGAGGATGGGCCGGGCGGAGCAGCTGCCCACACGTGCCGCCCGTCGGGCGACACGGCGGGCACGGGCCGTCACCGGTAGTGAGCGCGAACGGCTCCGCCCCCAGGAGGGCGTCGAGCCGACTGGTGGCCGCCGAGGGTCCCGAGAAGACGCGAGGATCGGCCCGGGCGGCCCGGGCCGACACCACGACCACGACTCGACGCGTCGCTCGGGGCCCTCACCTCTGTTTTCTCTCCGCCGGGTTCCTCGACGCTCGCGGCGCGTCGATCGGGCGCTTTCGGTTTCGAACGGTCACCCGGCGGGACTTCGCCTTCGTGCGCGTGGGTCTCCGACCGCCGGCGCTCTCAGCGTTCGATGGCTCGGCGGGCGAGTTGCTGCTCGAAGACGAACTGGCGCAAGGGTTCGGCGCTCTCCTCCGGCAGGTCCTCGAAGGCCAGCACCACCTCGGAGCCGTCGGGCACCATGGCCGCCGAACGTACCACGCGGCCCCGCGACGCCACCTCGATCTCGGGCAGGTGCACCGACACGTGCATGCGCTCGCCGACCTCGAAGTCCTGCCGACCGGGGAGTTCGCAGGCCACCCCGCCCTCGGCGATGTTGCGACTGACCGCGGTCAGCGCGCCGTACGCCTCCGTCGCCAGGGTCACCTGCAGGCGCGCGTCGAGGCGGTAGGCGGAGCGGCGCTGCGAGAGTGCGCTGCGCGACACCTCCAGGGTCCAGGTCGCGAACTTGCCGTCCGTGGTCGCCGTGAGGACGGCCTCGGCCTCGAGGTAGCCGACCGGCGTCGGCCAGCCGACGGTCACGGCGCGACCGACGTCGGGCAGGATCGGCGGACCCTTCGGGCGTGACGGTGCGAGCACCACGAGCGTCGCGCCCTGCTGGTCGTCGACCTGGCTGCGCCAGACACGGTCGACGTCGACCAGTTCGAGCGCCACGACGGTGCCCTGCCGGGGAACCTGCAACGTGGCGGCAGGCGCCGCCGCCGTCCTGTTCGCGCGGCGCAACCGCATGGCAGTCCTCCTGGGTGCCGGCCGTCCGACGGCTGCACGGTGGCAGCACCGGACACGGCCGTGCCGTCACCATCGGCCGCACGACCCAGCTTCTGAAGCGTCGTGGCGCCCGCCGACGTCGCCGCGGATTACTGCTGCTGCTGCCGCTGCTGTCGTTGCTGCCACACGCCGTAGCGGTCGCCGGATCCCGGCACGTCGCCCAGCGGCTCGCGGGCGAGGCGACGCATGCGGACGCTCACGTTCAACTCGTGCGCCGGCGGACCGGAGAACACGCCTCGGAACGGTGCCACGTCGTCGTAGTCGCGGCCCCGCCCGATGGTGACGTGGCGCTCCCCGACCGGCTGCCGGTTGGTCGGGTCCAGGGCCAGCCACACCTCACCGACGCCGCCGGCCACCTCGACGGGGACGGCCACCTCGACCCAGGCGTGCGTCTCGACCTCGACCTCGGCCTCCGCCTCGTCCTCGTGCCCCCCGCGAGGGGCCTCGTCGACGTCGACGTCGGCGCCGGTCGCGTCGTCACGGGTGAAGAAGTACCCCGACACGTAGCGCGCCGGGATGCCGAGGCTGCGGTACATCGCGATCGCGAGGTGGGCGAAGTCCTGGCACACCCCGCCTCCGGTGGCCAGGACGGTTTCGACCGGCACGCCGACGTAGGTCGCTCCCGGCGAGTACGACAGGTCGGCGGCCGCCTGGTGGACGGACATGACCACGTCGAGCACCTCGTCACCCGCCTGCGCGGCATGACGCTGCGCCGCCGCCGTCACCGTGGCGCCCCAGTACACGTGGGGGGAGCGCTGCAGCAGCTCCTGGTGACGGTCGCGGAACCCGACGTCGTCGAGGGCCGCGCGCGGCAGGCTGCCGTCGGGCGGTGCCACGGCCAGCGTCTCGACGGTGGCTTCGGCGACGACCTCGAGCAGGCGGTGGGGACCCCGGATCCCGAAGGTGTCGATGCGGGTACCCCAGTAGTCGACGTACGACGACACCCGGGACGAGGGCGTGGTCGTGACGTCGTAGTGCACCAGCTGCTGGCGTGCGTCCGACGCGGGGCAGGCGCGGAGTTCGTTCTGCGACTCGACCACCGACGCCTCGTAGTCGAAGCGGGTCACGTAACGGATGTCGAGCCTCACGGGCGCCTCATCGAATCGGTCCCGACGGATGCCGAGAGATCAGGTCGTGGCGATGGCGTGCATGAGCCCACTGGGGTGACGACGGAAGAACTCGTCGGCGACCGCCTCGGAGACGTCGGCCACACGCTCCTGCACCTCGTCGAGGAAGGGGTGCAGTCCGAGCTCGAACAGCTCGGCGACGTCACGGTACTGCAGCGACGCGGTCACCCGGCCGAGCGCCCGGACCGCACGGCTGGGCCCGCCCTGGCTGAGCGCCTGCAGCTGGTGCATCGCCCCCGAGAGACAGAACACGACGCTGCGGGGCAAATCCGGTTCGAGCAGCAGGAACTCGACCACGTCCGCGGGATCCATCGAGGAGCGGTAGCGCCGACGGTAGGCCTCGAAGGCGGAGGCGGACTTGAGCACCGCGATCCAGTGGTGGAAGTCGGCACGGTCCGCGCCGCGCGGTCTGGCCCCGTCACCACCGGTCAACCGACGCGACGGGCCGGCCAGCTCCTCCAGCTGCTGGTAGCGCACGTCGATGAGCCGGCAGGTCATCTCGGCACGTTCGAGCACGCGTCCGAGTGCCATGAACCGCCAGCCCTCGTCGCGGGGCATGGTCTCGCTGGCGACACCGTAGATGCCCATGCAGGCGCGCCGGATCATGCCGAACAGCTCGTACGGCTGGTCGGCGAGGTCGCGGCGCAGGTCGCGCGAGGCCAGGCTGAGGTGGAGGTTGTTGACCGCCTCCCACAGCTCCGAGGAGATCAGCTCCCGGACCGAGCGGGCGTTCTCGCGCGCACGCAGGATCGACGTCGTGATGGAGCCCGGATTGTCGCGGTCGAGCACCAGGAACTGGATCACCGCGGCCGGCTCGACCGGACGGTCGCCGTAGACGGCGCGCAGGTGCAGCACGTCCAGCAGCTGCCCCCACGGCGCCGTGACCTCGGCGGAGGAGGACTCGAGCAGCGTGTGGTAGGTCACGTCGACCATGCGCGCGGCGTCCTCGGCGCGCTCGACGTAGCGACCGGCCCAGAACAGGTTCTCGGCGAGGCGTGCCAGCATCAGCGGTCCTCCGGTTCCGGAGCAGACTCGTCCAGGACCCAGGTGTCCTTGGATCCGCCGCCCTGGGACGAGTTCACGACCAGCGACCCCTTCCGCAGGGCCACGCGGGTGAGGCCGCCCGGGATCACCTCGACGGTCTCGCCGGCGATCGCGAACGGACGCAGGTCGACGTGTCGACCCTCGAAGGCGTGGTCCACCAGCGTCGGATGCCGGGACAGCGACACCACCTCCTGGGCGATGTAGCCCCGCGGGTCGGCCTCGATACGGGTCCGGAACCGCTCGATCTCCTCGTCGTCCGCGTGCGGGCCGATCAGCATCCCGTAGCCCCCCGACGCCGCCACGGGCTTGACCACGAGCTGGTCGAGGCGCGACAGCACCTCCGCGCGCTGCTCCGCCTCCCAGAGCAGGTAGGTCTCGACGTTGGGCAGGATGGGGTCCTCGCCGAGGTAGTAGCGGATCAGGTCGGGCACGAACGCGTAGACGGCCTTGTCGTCCGCGACGCCGTTGCCGACCGCGTTGGCGATGGTCACGTTGCCGGCGCGCGCGGCCGAGAGCAGGCCGGGGACCCCCAGTGCCGAGTCCGGCCGGAACACCACCGGGTCGAGGAAGTCGTCGTCGATGCGGCGGTAGATGACATCGACGCGTTCGAGACCCCGCGTGGTGCGCATGTAGACCACGTGCTCGTCGACGACCAGATCGCGGCCCTCGACCAGCTCGATGCCCATCTGGCGCGCGAGGAAGGCGTGCTCGAAGTAGGCGGCGTTGTACATCCCCGGCGTCAGCACCACGGCGGTGGGGTGCTCGCCCGCCGCCGGTGGGGCGACCTCGCGCAGCGCCCGCAACAGCGAGGGTCCGTAGTGGTCGACCGGGCGCACGCGCTGTCGCCCGAAGACGACCGGCAGGACCCGCGTCATCGCCGCCCGGTTCTCGAGCACGTAGGAGATGCCGGACGGGTTGCGCAGGTTGTCCTCGAGCGCCCGGTAGACACCGTGGACGTCCCGGACGAGGTCGACACCGGAGACGAGGCAGCGGGCGCCGTGCGGGACGGGGATGCCGAACGCCTCGCGCCGGAAGCCGTCGGCGGTGTGGACCAGCCAGCGCGGGACGACGCCGTCGTTGACCGCGGCCTGCTCCCCCATGTACAGGTCCTCGAGGAACCGGTTGAGGGCCGTCACGCGCTGGGCGACGCCACGCTCGATGTGTCCCCACTCGTCGGCGGGGATGATGCGCGGCAGCAGGTCCATCGGGAACGTGCGCTCGACACCCTCGTCGGACCGGTCGCCGTATACCGTGAACGTGATGCCCTGGGAGCGGAAGATCCGATCGCGGATGCCCTCCCGCCGATCGAGGTCGTCGCGGTTGAGTTCCCGCAACCGCGCGACCAGGGCCCGGTAGTGCGGACGGGTCCGTCCCTCGGGGTCGAACACCTCGTCGAAGAAGCGGTCGCCGCCGGTCTCGTAGCTTCCGAACAGATCGGTCATCCGCGGGACCCTAGCGGCCCCTGCGGCGAGCGCCCATCGCGCGTGGTGGTGGAGACGGCTCGCCCCCGCACGCGCCACGCCGACGGGTCCGGCGAGAGCACCAGTGGGCGCCGTGCGAACCGGTGCCGTCCTTGCGCCACACCGGCTCGGGACGGCGGTACCGTTGCCGCGGACGCTTGGAGAGGCCGCTACGAGGGACGGCGGCGAGAGGCGAGGGACGCACAACTGATGGGTGGTTCGCAGCTTCGATCGCGCGCCGACGCCTTCACCGCGGACGGTCATCTCGCCTGCTCCGACGAGCGGGAGATCCTCGTCGCGATGCAGCACCTCGACGGCCTGTTGCGGGCCGCCGCCGCCCTGCTGGGCGCCAGCGGACACCACCCGCACCTGCGCGACTGTGCCGCGGCGGCGTGTCTGCTCGCCGAGGTGACCGACGGACCCGCGCTGTGTCATGTCGCGCACCGCCTCGTCGGTGACCGGCCGACGCCCGCCACGTCCTCCCCCGTACTCGAGCTCGCGCTGACCCAGTTCCGCGCCGCACTCCCCGACGCGATGGACGCCGTGCGCGCCTGCCGGCAGCAGGCCCATCCCAGCGGGACGTGCTGGTTCTCGGCCGCCCCCGGCGAGGACGGCTGCGGCGCGGTCCTGCGTCTGGCACACGCGCTGTGCTGAGCGGTGCTGCTTCGGCCTAGTACGGCTCACGCGGACCGGTGCCGGATTCGCGCTGGTCGGTCTCGCAGAGGGCCTGCCAGGCGGTGCCGAACGCCGCGGCGGCGGCCTCGCCGCGCAGCAGCGCCAGGGCCTGGAAGCTCGCGTCCCAGCCGGCCTCCGCGATCAGGAGTCGGGCGGCGAGCGCCGGCTCGTGCCGGTGCAGCAGGGCTGCCGCGCGTGCCAGCAGTTCCGTGGTCCGACGGTCGTTCACCATGGCCCCCGCGTCGTCGACGTCGGTGGGACCAACGACGCGGAGGGGGCTCGGGTCGCGGCCGCCCGTACAGGCCGAGCAGTCCGCGCCCACCCCGACCGCACGGGCGTCAAGGGGCCGCCGGGGGCTGCCGATAGGACGGCCACACCGCCGCCCACGACACCGATGAGGCCGCGGTGCCGCACGAGGCGGGGACGCGAGATGGACGAGCCACGGATGCACGCGACACCGGCCGAAGGGAGCGCCGAAGACGACTTCGACGCGCGTCGCAAGGTCCTCGCCCACCGCGAGAGCGTCGTCCGTCGCCTGCTCGGCGCCGGCCTCTCCGTGCGCCTGTTGCGCCTGCTGCTGCCCGACTGGCGCCCCCTCATCGAGCGCGTGGCAGCGGCCGCCCCCGTCAGCGACGCGCTGTCGCTGACCGACGAGCTGCGGGTCTGACCCTCCCGGTCACCGACCGACGGCCTGCTCGAGCCGCCACGCCAGCCCGGTGCGCCGGTCGCTCGGCCGGTCGTGCCGCGCAGCCGCCCGTAACGCGGCGGACTGCCCGACCACGATCAGGGCGCGTTGGGCCCGGGTGATGGCGGTGTAGACCAGGTTGCGCCACAGCATCGACCGGTGGGCGGTGTCGCAGACGAGCACCACGACCGGCCACTCGCCGCCCTGCGACTTGTGCACCGTGACCGCCCACGCCGCGACCAGGTCGCGGGCCTGGTCGGCGTCGTAGGTCACCTCCCCACGGGGGAAGGCCACCCGCAGCGTCCTGCCGCGCCGGGACAGGTCGACGACGCGGCCGACGTCTCCGTTGGCCACGTCCAACTCCGGGTCGTTGCGGGTCTGCATCACCCGGTCCCCCACGTGGAACCCCGCCACGCTGGGCCGCCCCTCGGCCGGGTTGAGGCGCGCCTTCAGGGCCTCGTTCAGCGCGTCGACCCCGGACGGGCCCTTGTACATCGGTGCGAGGACCTGCACGTCGTCCACCTCGACCCCGAAGTAGTCCGGCACCCGGTCGGCGACGGCCTGCACGACGCGGGCCGCGATGGCCGGTCGACGCGCCTCCTCTGCCAGGAACACGTCACCGTCCACGCCGCGGAGCACGCCGACCTCGCCGGCGAGGACCTCGCGCGCCAGCCCCACGATGCGGCTGCCCGCGGCCTGACGATGGATCTCGGTGAGCACGGTCGACGGCACCACGGTGCTGCGCAACACGTCGCGCAGCACGTCACCGGGGCCGACCGACGGCAGCTGGTCGGGATCGCCGACCAGCACCAGGTGCGAACCGTCGTCGACGGCCCGGATCAGGCGTCCCGCCAGCCAGGTGTCACACATCGACACCTCGTCCACCACGAGCAGGTCCTGGGGCAGCCGCTCGTGCTCGCCGTAGCGGAACGCGAAACCGCCGCCGTTCACCGGCCGGGCCTCGAGCAGTCGATGGACCGTCGTCGCCGAACGCCCGACGAGTTCCTCGAGGCGCTTGGCGGCGCGACCCGTCGGCGCGCACAGCGCGACCTCGAGGTCCGCCTCCTCCGCCGCACGCACGATCTCCTGCACCGTCCGCGTCTTGCCGGTGCCCGGTCCGCCGGTGAGCACCGAGACCGGCGAGGAGAACGCGGCGCGGACGGCCTGCGCCTGGCCCCCGGTCAACTCCGGGGACGGGTCCACGCGGTCGAGGTGCGACTGCAGACGTGACCGGCTGGTGGTCAGCAACCGCACGATGCCGTCGGCGAGGTCGCGTTCGGCCTCGAACCCCGACGGCGTCGACACCACCACGGCGCCGGCCACCTCCTCGACCCCGAGCGACCCCTCGGCGACGGCGGCATCGATCCCCGAAGCCGCCAGCATCGCGTCGACACGCAGGAGTTGCATGGCCGCCCGGATGCACTCCTCGCGGGGAAGGTGCTGGTGCCCCTCGCTGCGACGCGCCGCGGCCACCGCGGCGCGGGCGCCGGCCGCCAGCCGGCGGGGGTCACTCGCCGCGATCCCGATGGCGCGGGCCAGTGCGTCGGCGTGGGCGAAGCGGACCCGGTCCGCATCGAGGAGGCGGTAGGGGTCCTCGCGGGCGAGCCGGCTCGTGTCGGTCCCGAAGCGGGCGTGGGCCGAGCGCACCGCGTCCATCGGCCAGCCGGCGGGTTCGACCAGGCGGACGAACTCACCCAGGGCCTGGCCGGCCATCCACGCCTCGTGCAGCGAGGCGGCGTCGTCGGGATCCAGGCCCGCCTCGTCGACCAGTCGTGCGGTCTCGTACTCGATGACCCTTCCGGCGCCGGCGCCGAACGTGGTCAGGGCGCGCATCCGGGCCCGTTCGGGGACGTGCTCGAACCGATCGGAGGCGAGGAAGCTCTGCAGCCCGGCGACCGTCGTCGGCGCCACTTGCTCGTAGTAGACGCTCTCGAAGGTGCGGCCGTACTTCGGGTGGTCGCGCCAACGGCCGACGAGCGTGAGCGTCTGGCCTTCGACGACGTCGGAGAGCGGACCGGTGCACCGGGCGCCACCCTCCTCCTGCATCGCGAGCTCGACCACTCCGAAGCCCGAGTCCCGGTCGGCGTACACGACGCCGAGGACCTCACCGGTGACCCGCTCGTCGGCGAGCAGCCGATCAGCCGCCATGGGAGGACCCGTACACGGTCGTGGCGTCCGACGACGGACGGGCCACCGACCATCGCAACCGCGTGCGGACGCTGAGCCGATCGAGCATGGCCGCCGGCACCTCGATGCGGGCGGGCGGCACGGCGCCCGCGTCGCAGTGACCCGCGAGGATGGCGTCGGTACAGGCCAACATCCCCTCGACGGCCACCCCGACGACATCACGACCGTAGGCCCAGGACCGGCCGACGCCGTCGCGGCCGCGGCTCTCGGCCACGCACGCCCAACGGGGGGCGTCCGCCCCGGTCGCCGGTTCGGTCCCCTGCTCCCACCGGCGCCCCACGACCGCCTGCCACCGGGGCGAGCGGACCGCGTTGGCGGTTGCCTGCAGGACCTCCGCCCGCCAGGCCGACAGCGCGAGGTAGGTCCGTACGGTGCGGACCCCGGGGACGTGGCGCGGAACCGAGACGGCCTCGGCGGCCGGCACCGACGCGGCGTGCGCGGGTCCGATGGGCTTCGGGAACCAGGCCAGCCGGCGCGCCTCGCCGGCCCGCTCCTGCGTGCGTCGTCCCTCCGACAGGACCGGCATCGGCTGGGCCAGGCGTGCCGCGGCCGTCGCCCGCAGGCCGGGCGCGACCGCCCGTCGCCAGCCCCCTCGATCCGGGAACGCCCAGCACACGTGCACCTCGGCCGGCCCGCTGACGGCCGCGGCGGCGCTGGCCCCCACCAGGTCACCGACCGCGGACCCGGCGCCCGGCACGATCACGACACCGGTGTCGCGGCTGACGAGGTCGAGCTCGTCGTAGGCCCGGGCGGCCACGCCGGCGTCCGTACCTGCGTCGATGGCGTGGACACCGGCACGCACGCACGCGGACAGCCACCGAAAACGGTCGTCCGGGTCGCGGCTGGCGACGAGTGCGAGTTCGGCGTCAGGGAGCTGCGGCGCGCCCGACGGGGTCACGACGACGTCGTGCCCCCGCTCGCCGAGCGCAGCCACCAGCAGGCGGCCGGTCAGCCCGCCGGCGCCGAGCACGGCGATCGTGGTCATCAGCACCTCTCCTGCCCGCTCCGGGGCGCCGCTCCGCGGCCGGGCGACGCCGCGGAGGCTACGGCCACGCGCCCACCCGCGGGGACCGCGACCGGAGCATGTCGTGGATGCGTGACTCCCGCGCGCCCGGGTGCGAGGATGCCTGTCCGCGCTTCCACCTGCGACGAGGCCGACGGTGCTGCCTTCGACCCCCGTATCCCCTCCGACCGACGGGTCGGTGCTGGTGCGTGTGAGCGCACCGGACCGCAGTTGGCCGGGGCGTCTGCCGCGCGTGCCGGGGGGCACGGTGCTGACCGTGACGGTCGGGCATCCCGAGCTGCTGCCGGTCGCCGTCGACGACCTCGTGCGCGGCGGTTACCGCATCGCCGGTGTCGCGACGGAGCGTCGCCCGGTCGGCCGCAACGTCGACGTGATGGTTCCGGCCGGGCTGCGGCTCGAGCAGCCGGAGTGGTGGCAGGAGCTGGCGCTGGGTGCCGAACGGATCTTCGACCTGCGGCTGGGCCCGGTGTTGCGGGTCCTGGCCGCCGAGATCGACCTGCACCTGCGTGCCCGCGCCGCGGTCTGACCTGGCGGCGCCCCGATCCGCGGCGCGGTCCGACGCGCGCGCGGGCTGGACCGGCGCCGTCCGAACCGCGCGGCGCGCCGATCATCGGCGGGCCGTGCCCGGGACGGGCAGCGCCGAGCCATGCCTGCTCCACTTCCGCATGTGCTTGCACTTGCTAGCAGCAACGCGTACAGTTGCAAGCAAGACAGCAACTTCCGCGAGCACGAAAGGGGCCGGCATGGCCACCACCACCGCCAAGAAGACGGCGAAGAAGACCGCGCGCAAGAAGACCACCACGACCACCGCGAAGCGCTCCGCCACCAAGGCGGCGCCGAAGAAGACCGTGCTCACCGCTCGTGAGCCCAAGGTCGTGCTCGAGGACGCCGGCTACGCCGCCGCTGGCCTCGCGCACGACGTGGTCGAGCTCGCGCGGGCACTGCCGACCCGGCTGGAGTCGGTCCGCGCCGAGGACCTGCGTGACCGCGTCGCCAAGGACGTCGAGGGACTGCTGGGGCAGCTGACCAGCCTGCTCGACAAGAAGGCCGCCGAGGGCCGCAAGGTCGCCGCGGACGTCCGCAGCGACGCCCGCGTCAAGCGCATCCTCGACCAGACCGGCAACACCCGCTCGCAGGTCAAGGCGGCCGTCACCTCGGTACGCAAGACCGCTGACGTCTCCGTCGTCGCCGGCCGCACCGCCGGACGCAAGCAGGCCGGCAACGCCACCAGCCAGGTCAAGGCCGCCGTCACCTCGCTGCGCCGCTCCGGCGCGACCGTGGCCGACGCCGCCGTCGAGACCCTCCAGGACTGACCTCCCGCCCATCTGGCATCCACGTCACGCTCCGCGGTCCCGACGGACAGCCGCTCCCGCTCTCCAGCGGTCGCGGAGCGTGCACCCGCCGGCCCTCCCCCACCCCCGGGGGGAGGGCCGGCGTCGTCTTGCCGGCCGGACCGGTTGGGCTCGGCGCTAGCCTGATCGGCCCCTGACCCCACCACACGAAAGAGCCCGTGTGAGCCTGCACGACACGATCGAGACCGATCTGCGCGACGCCATGAAGGCCCGCGACAAGCCGCGGACCTCGGCGCTGCGGATGGTGGTGGCGGCGCTCAAGAACCGGGCGGTCGCCGACGGCATGAGCCCGCAGGGCCGCCTCGACGACGAGATCGTCCAGCAGGTGGTCGCCGCGGAGCTGAAACGGCGGCGCGAGGCCGCGACGGCCTTCCGGGACGCCGGACGCACGGAATCGGCCGAGAAGGAGGAGGCCGAGGCGGCGGTCTACGAGGCCTACCTGCCGCAGCAGCTCGACGACGCCGAGCTCGCCGGCATCGTGGACGAGACGATCGCCGAGCTCGGCGCCGACGGCCCCCAGCAGATGGGGCAGGTCATGAAGGCGGTGATGCCCAAGGTGCAGGGGCGTGCCGACGGCGCGCGGGTGTCCGCCATGGTCAAGCAGCGACTCGCCTGATGCCGCCGCTGCCCAGCACCGTTGACCCGGACTCGGACCGGTTCGCCACCAACCGCCTCCACCACGTCGCGCTCGTCGAGGACCTGCGGCAGCGGCTCGCGACGGCAGCGTTGGGCGGCAACCGACGTTCCCGCGAGCGGCACGTCGCCCGCGGCAAGCTCCTCCCCCGCGACCGGGTCGAAGCCCTGCTCGACCCCGGCACGCCCTTCCTCGAGCTCTCACCGCTCGCGGCCACCGGTATGTACGACGACGAGGCCCCGGGCGCGGGGATCATCACCGGCATCGGCATCGTCGGCGGCACCGAGTGCGTGATCTTGGCCAACGACGCCACCGTCAAGGGTGGCACCTACTACCCCATCACGGTCAAGAAGCACCTGCGCGCACAGGAGGTGGCCCAGCAGAACCACCTTCCGTGCATCTACCTCGTGGACTCGGGAGGCGCCTTCCTGCCCCGCCAGGACGAGGTCTTCCCCGACCGCGACCACTTCGGCCGCATCTTCTACAACCAGGCCACGCTGTCGGGAGCCGGCCTGCCGCAGATCGCGGTCGTCATGGGCTCGTGCACCGCCGGTGGCGCCTACGTGCCGGCGATGAGCGACGAGACCATCATCGTCAAGGACCAGGGCACCATCTTCCTCGGCGGCCCACCGCTGGTGAAGGCGGCGACCGGCGAGGTCGTCACCGCCGAAGACCTCGGCGGAGGTGACCTGCACGCGCGCACGTCCGGTGTCGTGGACCACCTCGCCGTGGACGACCGGCACGCGCTGCAGCTGGCCCGTGACGCCGTGGCCAACCTCAACCGTGTCAAGCACGTCCCGGTGGCGGTGCAGCCGCCCGAGCCGCCCGCCCACGACCCGGCCGAGCTCTACGGGCTCGTGCCCACCGACTCGCGACAGCCGTACGACGTGCGCGAGGTGATCGCCCGGATCGTGGACGGCTCACGGTTTCACGAATTCAAGGCGCTGTACGGCGACACGCTGGTGTGCGGCTTCGCCCACGTGCACGGCTACCCGGTCGGCATCGTCGCCAACAACGGCATCCTGTTCCGCGAGTCAGCGCTCAAGGGCGCCCACTTCATCGAGCTCTGCAACCAGCGCGGCGTCCCGCTGGTGTTCCTGCAGAACATCACCGGCTTCATGGTCGGCCGCGAGTACGAGGCCGGCGGCATCGCCAAGGACGGCGCCAAGATGGTCACCGCCGTGGCCTGCTCGACGGTGCCGAAGCTGACGGTGGTCATCGGCGGCTCGTTCGGGGCCGGCAACTACGCCATGTGCGGGCGGGCCTACTCGCCGCGGTTCCTGTGGATGTGGCCGAACGCGCGCATCTCGGTGATGGGCGGCGAGCAGGCCGCCAACGTCCTGGCCACGGTCCGCCGCGACGGCCTCGAGGCACGCGGCGAGGACTGGTCGGCGGACGACGAGGAAGCGTTCAAGGCGCCGATCCGCGACCAGTACGAGACCCAGGGGCACCCCTACTACGCGACGGCGCGCCTGTGGGACGACGGGATCATCGACCCGGCCCAGACGCGTGACGTGCTCGGCCTGGGGCTGTCCGCCGCCCTGAACGCACCGATCGAGCCCCCGAGCTACGGCGTGTTCCGGATGTGATCCCGCGGGCGCTGGCGGTGGTCGGAGGCGTCCGCCGCGGCGGTGGCGGTGCGCGGAGGCGGCCGCGCTAGCGTCGGCGACCCCCGAAACTTCTACGGAGACCGCCGTCGTGACCGATGCCCTGCTGATCGACCGTGACGACCGCGGCGTCGTGACGCTGACGCTCAACCGCCCCGACGTGCGAAATGCCTTCAACGGCGCGTTGATGCAGGCGATCGGTGAAAGCGTCGACGAGCTGGCCGCCGACCCGGAGGTCCGCGTGCTGGTCCTCACCGGGGCAGGCCCGGTGTTCTCCGCGGGGGCCGACCTCAACTGGATGGCGTCGATGCGTGACTACACGTTCGAGGAGAACGTGGCCGACTCGCGACGTTTCGAGGCGATGCTGCGCGCCGTCGACGACTTCCCGGCGCCGGTCGTCGCCCGCGTCAACGGCCACGCGCTCGGCGGTGCCGCCGGCCTCCTCGGCTGTGTCGACCTCGCCGTCGCCGTCCGCGGCAGCCTCTTCGGCTTCACCGAGGTGCGGCTGGGCATCGCGCCCGCCATGATCTCGGCGTACGTCCAGCCGCGGATCGGCACCAGCCAGGCTCGGCGCTACTTCCTCACCGGTGAACGCTTCGACGCCGACCGGGCCCTCACCCTCGGCCTGGTCAGCGAGGTGTGCGAGGCGGACGACCTCGACACGACCTGCGGGCGGATCGTGTCCGAGTTGCTGGCGGCCGGACCCGGCGCCCAGCGCGAGACCAAGCAGCTGATCCGGCAGATCGACCGGCTCGGCCGCGACGAGTCGCGCGAGCTGCGCCTCGAGCTCATCGCCCGGCTGCGCGTCTCGGCGGAGGGCCAGGAAGGCATGGGCGCCTTCTTCGACAAGCGCCCCGCCGCCTGGATCCCCACCACCTGACCACCGCCTCGCCCACTCCCCCACGTTCGGCTCCCGACACGAAAGCGGGCGGCGACCGGCGCCGGGCAACCCGGCCGCGCCCCCACAATCGGCTCCCGACACGAAAGCGGGCGGCGACCGGCGCCGGGCAACCCGGCCGCGCCCCCACAATCGGCTCCCGACACGAACGTGGGCGGTGGCCGGCGTTCGTTTCGGTGTGAGCGGCGGGCTAGGAGGGGACGAGGGGGATGGCGGTGAGGTAGTCCTGCGAACCGTCGCCGGCGTTCTCCGAGAACACGTGCAATTCGGCAAACGGCTCGCCGCCGGCGGCGCTCAGGTCGAGGTCCTCGCGGAACTCGCCGACACACCCGCTGCCGCACTCGGCGGTGAGGAAGCCCTCGTCGAGCAGGCGGCCATCCCCGTCGTAGAGCTCCCACTGCACGGTGGCCTCGTAGACGTTGGAGCAGCCGACCAGCTCGACCGCGTCGAGGTCGTCGATCCGCTGCTCGTCCACCGGCGCGACCACCTCGAGGAAGGCCTCGCCCTCGCGCCCTTGGTGGTCGGCGCACGGGTCGGCGATGGCCGCCTCGTCCGCGGTCGGCTCGTCGGCGCCGGTCTGCGGGTCGTCGCCGTCGTCGGGGTCTTCGGCCGCCTGGTCGTCGTCGCCCTCGTCGGTGACGACGTCGTCCTCGGTCGGCTCGGGCTCGGGGTCCTCGGTCGCGTCCTCGGTGGGCTCGGGTTCGGGCTCCTCGGTCTGCTCGTCGGCAGGCTCGGTCGGGTCCGTCAGGCTGGGTTCGGAGCCGGCGTCGCCACAGGCAGCGAGGGTGAGGGCCAGTGCGAACAGGGCAGAGCGCAGGACAGGACGACGCACACGAATCTCCTCGGAGGCGGCGGAGCTCTCGTCGACCGCATGGAACCAGAACCCAGCACGGCGATGTACCGACGGGAACGCCGTGCGCGGACAGCACGGCATCACGGGCGGCCGGGAACCCCGCCGCAACCGGGCACCCGGTCGGCCGCTGCTACCGTCCGCGCCCACACAGGCGGTCCCACGACACGGGAGAACACGATGCTGCGCCGGGTCCTGGTGGCCAACCGCGGCGAGATCGCCCGCCGGGTGATCCGCACCTGCCGCGCCATGGGCATCGAGACGGTCGCCGTCCACAGCGATGCCGACGCCGACGAGCCCCACGTGCGCGAGGCCGACCGGGCGGTGACGATCGGACCCCCCCCGGCGGCGACGTCCTACCTCGACATCGAGGCCGTGGTGGCGGCGGCGCGCAACTCCGGGGCCGACGCGGTGCACCCCGGCTACGGCTTCCTGTCGGAGAACGCCGCCTTCGCCGAGGAGGTCGTCGCCGCGGGACTGGTGTTCGTCGGTCCTTCACCGCAGGTGCTGCGCCTGATGGGTGACAAGGCCGCGGCCAAGCAGCACCTCGAGGCGGCTGGTGTCCCGGTCGTGCCGGGCATCCACGACGCCTCGCTCGATGACGACGCCCTGGTCGCCGCGAGCGGACAGGTCGGCTTCCCGTTGCTCGTGAAGGCAGTCGCGGGGGGCGGCGGCAAGGGCATGCGGGCGGTGTACGAGCCCGCAGAACTCCCGGACGCGCTGGCAGCCGCCCGGCGCGAGGCGAAGGCGGCGTTCGGCGACGACCGGGTGATCCTCGAACGGCTCGTCGCCCGCCCGCGGCACGTCGAGATCCAGGTCTTCGGTGACGCGCACGGGCACGTGGTCCACCTGCTCGAACGCGAGTGCTCGATCCAGCGTCGGCACCAGAAGGTGGTCGAAGAGGCCCCCTCCCCCGCACTCGACGACGAACTGCGCGAACGCATGGGTTCGGCGGCCGTCGCGGCCGCCCGGTCGGTGGCCTACGAAGGCGCCGGCACGGTGGAGTTCCTGGTCGCCGGTGACACGCTCGACCAGGACGAGCCGGAATTCTTCTTCCTCGAGATGAACACCCGTCTGCAGGTCGAGCACCCGGTCACCGAACTCGTCACCGGGCTCGACCTCGTCGAACTGCAGCTGCGGGTGGCCGCCGGCGAGCGCCTGGAGATCGAGCAGGACGCCGTGCGCCCCGACGGACACGCCATCGAGGTGCGTCTCTACGCCGAGGATCCGGTCCGACAGCTGCCCCAGACCGGACCGGTGCTGCGGCTGCGGGTTCCCGACGGCGACGGTGTCCGTGCCGACCTCGGGGTGGCCGAGGGCAGCGTGGTCGGCCCCTGGTACGACCCGATGCTCGGCAAGCTCGTCGTGCACGGTCCCGACCGTGCCACGGCCTGCCGACGGCTCGTCGCGCTCCTCGAGGACACGGTCGTCCACGGCGTCACCACCAACCTCGAACTCCTCGCGGCCATCGCACGACACGACGCGTTCTTCGCCGGCGACCTGACCACGGCGTTCCTCGACGAGCACCTCGGCGACTGGGCGCCCGCGCCGACCCCGCCGGCCGCGCTGACCGCGGCCGCGCGAGCGCTGGCTGCCAGGCGGCGCCCCGCACCCGCGGGCGACCCGCACCGGCCGTGGGACACGCTCGGCCCCGTCCGGCTCGGCGGCGCCGGCGGCTGGCCCGTGACGCTCGTCGACGACCGCACCGACATGGCCACCGTGGTGCGGATGACCGAGGGCGCCGACGGCATCCGGGTCACCGACGCGGACGGCCGCGACCTCGCCGCTCACGACGACCGTGACGACGACCGTGACGACGACCCGGTCGTGACCGTGCACGAGACCGACGCACGCACGGACGTCTGGGTCAGCGTGGCCGGCACGACCAGGCGGCTGACGGTGACGCCGGCGACGCGCCACGCCGATCCGGCCGAGCTCGCCGGCGGGGCCGCGTTCGCCTCGCCCATGCCGGGGTCGGTGATCGCCGTGCCGGTCGAAGCGGGGCAGACCGTGACGGCCGGCGCCACACTGGTCGTGGTCGAGGCCATGAAGATGGAGCACCCTGTCGTCGCTCCGGCGGACGGCACCGTCACGACACTGCACGTGAAGGTGGGACAGTCCGTCGAGGCCGGCGCGCCGCTGCTGGCGTTCGAACCGGCCTGACCCCGTCTGAAGGAGCGGTCCGTGCAACTGCCCCAACAGGTCACGATCGTCGAAGTCGGCCCGCGTGACGGACTGCAGAACGAGCCCGGCACCGTTCCGACCGAGGTGAAGGTCGCGTTCATCGACCGGCTGGCCCGCACCGGCCTGCCGGTGGTCGAAGCCACCTCGTTCGTGCACCCGACGTGGGTGCCGCAGCTGGCCGACGCGGCGGAGGTGCTCGCCGGGATCGACCCGGTCGACGGCGTTCGCTACCCGGTCTTGGTCCCCAACGAGCGCGGGCTCGAGCGCGCGCTGGCGTCGGGTGTCGCCGAGGTCGCCGTCTTCGGTGCCGCCTCGGAGGCGTTCAGCGCGAAGAACCTCAATCGCACGATCGACGAGTCGCTGGCGATGTTCCGCCCCGTCGTCGCACAGGCGCGACAGGCCGGTCTGCGCGTGCGGGGCTACGTCTCGACGGTGTGCGGCTGTCCCTACCAGGGCGACGTACCGGTGCGGGACGTGGTGCGCATGACCGTCGCCATGCTCGAGCTCGGCTGTGACGAGATCTCGCTCGGCGACACCATCGGCGTTGGTACGCCGGGCTACGTCCAGGACCTGCTCGCGGCGGTCACGGCGGAGGCACCCGTCGAGCGCCTGGCCGTCCACATGCACGACACCTACGGGCAGGGGCTGGCCAATACGTTGGCCGCCTTCGAGGCCGGGGTCACGATCGCGGACAGCTCGGCCGGCGGGCTGGGCGGCTGCCCCTATGCCCCGGGCGCGAAGGGAAACCTCGCCACCGAGGACCTGGTCTATGCGCTGCACGGCTCGGGGGTCGACACCGGTGTCGACCTCGAGGCACTGGTCGACACGACCGCGTGGATGGCCGAGCAGTTGGGCCGCGCCCCGGTCTCGCGGGTCGCCGAGGCGATGCTCGCGAAGCGGCGCCGCTGACTCACTCGGTTGCCTGCGCGGCCGCCGCCAGCGCCGCCTCGCCGAGCCGCTCGAGGCCGGCGTCGAGGTCGTGCAGGTGCAGCATGCGCAGCGGCCCGTCGGCCGCGTCGGCCCAGGCACGCGCCACGGACAGCGGGTGGCCGGGGTCGTCGGGCCAGCCGACGGCGGCGAACGGCACCGGGAGGCGCGCCAGTTCGTCGAGGGTGGGCGCCTCGCCGCCGTCCAGGGCGAGCAGGGCGGCAATCAGGCTGTCCGGATCGTGTCGGCGGTAGTCGGTGAGCAGGGTATCGCGCAGCCATCCTGGCATGGCGGTGTCCGCCGTCAACCGGGTGAGCAGGTCCGGCAGACCGAGGGCACGCACTTCGGCCGCGATCGCCGCGTGCGGTCCCTCCCCCGGCACGGCGGCGCCGGTCCACGCCGGCAGACACGCCACGACGGCGGTCGCCTCGAGCCGCTCGGACGCGGCAGCACGCACGGCCGCATGTCCACCCAGCGAGACCCCGACGACCCATGCGTCGCCGCCGACCTCCGCAACGACGGCCTCGAGGTCGGCCGCGTACCGCTCCAGTGCGTGACCCGCCGGAGCGCGGACCGGGCCGGACGCGCCGTGCCCACGCTGGTCGAAGGTGACCAGGCGACGCCCTCGTGCGAGCACCGGGCCGGCGAACGCGGCGATGACGAAACGCGCAGACGAGCCGGCCCCGTGGGCGACGACGACCGGGGATGCAGCCGACGGGCCGAGTTCGAACAGGGCCAACCTCGTGCCGTCAGGGGCCGCGAGATCCCGCGGCCGCACGGACGGGCGCGGATCGGCGGCACTGGTCACTGCACGGTGCCGAGCAGTTCCGCGAGATTGGTCGGTGTGAGTTCGGAGAGCACGCGGCCGACCATGCGTCCGTCGGTGTCGAACGTGACGGTGGTCGGCAGGCCGCGTGCACCGAGCTGGAACGCGATCTGGTCCCAGTCGGCGTCACGGACGGCGGGGAACTCGATCCCGAACTGGGCATGGCCCTCCCGCGCGTCCTCGTAGGCATCGTGACTGGCGACGCCGAGGAAGGCCACGTCGGGGTGGTCCGCGGCCGCCTGGTTCAACAACGGGATCTCGCGTTCGCAGGGGCCACACCAGCTCGCCCACAGGTTGACGACGACCGCACGCCCGTCGGCGTTCTCCCGGGCGATCCAGCCGGCGACCTGTTGCCAGTCGGCCTCCTCGAAGACGACGTCGCGTGGAGGAAGTTCCTCGGCGACATCGACGTCGTCGATGTCGAGGCCCGCGTCCCCCGGCAGCGCGGCGCCGGCCTGTGGCGGCGGCACGCCGAAGTCGACCACCTCGTCACCGCCGTCGAAGGTGGTGATCGCGTAGACCGCGACGCCGACCATCACCAGGACGGCGGCGATCGGCACGACGACGCGGGTCCGCATGCTCAGGCGCGGGCGGGGACGTCGGCGAGGACCTCCCGGGATGCCGCGAGGAACAAGTCGATCTCGTCGGGGGTGCCGACGCTGACCCGGATCTGCTCGGCCATGCCGTAGGGCGCCAGCGGACGCACCCCGACGCCCCGGTCGGCATAGGCGGCCACGACCGGGTCGGCGGCCGTCCCGAGTTCGATGGTCAGGAAGTTGCCGAGACCGTCGGTGAAGGGGATGCCGAGTTCGCGCAGCTCGGCCGCCATCCGGGTGCGACCCTCGCGCGTTCCGTCGACGGTGCGACGCAGGTGGTCGAGGTCGTCGAGGCTCGCGATCGCGGCCGCCTGGGCGGCCGCCGCGACGTTGAAGCGCGAGCGCCACGCGTCGATCGAGGCGACGAGTGCGCCGGGACCGGTCAGCTGCCCGATGCGCAGGCCGGCCAGGGCGTGCGCCTTGGAGAAGGTGCGCAACACCAGCAGCCGGGGATGGTCGAGTCCGAGTTCGGCAGCGGTCGCGTAGTCCTGCTCGCCCCGGGCGAAGTGGTGATAGGCCTCGTCGAGCAGGATCGTGACGTGCTCGGGCACGCCCTCGACCAGTGCCCGCAGTTCGTCGCCGGTGAGGTGCGCGCCGGTGGGGTTGCCGGGATTGTCGACGGCGACGACACGGGTGTCCCCGGTGACGGCGGCCAGGAGCCGCTCGACGTCGCGCCCGTAGCCGTTGCGTTCGTGGGTGGCCGGCCCGTCGGTCTCGACCTCGACGTAGCGGGCTCCGGCGTTGCGGGCGCCCAGGCGGTAGACCACGAATCCGCGGGCGAAGCTGACGACCTCACCGGGGTCGCCTCGGGCTTCGCGGGCAGCGGCGCACTCGTGCTGGATCGCATCCATCAGCAGGGCGGCGGAGCCGGTCCCCACCGCGACCTGCTCGACCGGCAGGCCGTCGTGCTGGGCGATCGCGGCGCGCAACGCGGATGCCTGATCGTCGGGATACAGATGCGCCTCGGCGATGGCCGCGTTGGCCGCCGCCACGGCAGCCGGGGACGGACCGAACGGCGACTCGTTCGACGACAGCCGGACCTTCATGCCAGGCGGTGGACCGACGGCCGCCGCCGATGCCACCCCGCCGGATTCCGTGCTCATACACCCTCCCGAAGCCCGTCGGGCAACCGGTGCACGAGGGTAGTCGAGGCGGCTACAGGTACAGCCCGGTGGCGCCGTCGCGTCGCGTCGAGCCGACGGCGTGGATGTCACGCTCGCGCACGATCAGGTACGCGTCGCCCTGCACGTCGACCTCGATGGCGTCCTCGGGCAGGTAGAGCACCTCGTCGCCGGTGGACACCGAGCGCACGTGCGGGCCGACACCGATCGCCTCGCCCCAGATGCCCTTGCGGTCGACCGACTTGGCGGTCGCGGGGATGAGGATGCCCGCCTTGGTGCGGCGCTCGCGATCGTCGGGCGGCGACACGAGGACGCGGTCGCCGAGCACGGCGACGCTGCGGCGGAGTTCGGTGACGGGTTCGGATGCGCTCATGCGACGAGCCTACCGCCGGCCCCGACGCGCCCACGATCACCCGGGCTCGAACCGCAGCCGCCGGCATCCCGGTCCGGCTGGCGTCCCGGCTCGACGGTGGAAGCTTTCGAAGGGTAGCCTCACCTCCTGCCCGAGCAGCGCGAGGTCCCGTGGAGTCGAACCGCCCGCCGACGGCCGACGCCGCATCGGCGTTGGTCGTCGCCGGCCTGCACAAGCGCTTCGGGGGCACGGTGGCCGTCGAGCACATGGACCTGGTGGTCCCACAGGGCAGTCTGACCGCCCTGCTCGGTCCCTCCGGCTGCGGCAAGACGACCGCCCTGCGGTCCGTCGCGGGCCTGCTCAGTCCCGACCGCGGCACGATCTCGATCGACGGCCGGATCGTGTCGGGCCCGGGCGTGCACGTCCCGCCCGAACAGCGCCGCATCGGCATGGTGTTCCAGGACTACGCGCTGTTCCCCCACCTGAGCGTGGCGAAGAACGTCGCCTACGGGCTGACGGGTGTGGCGCGCGCACAACGTCGCCGGCGCGTCGCCGAGGTGCTCGACCTCGTGGGGCTCGGCGCCTTCGGCAGCCGCCTGCCGGTCGCCCTCTCCGGCGGCCAGCAGCAGCGCGTCGCCCTCGCCCGCGCCCTGGCGCCCGAGCCGGAACTGATCCTGCTCGACGAGCCGTTCTCCAACCTCGACGCGGCGTTGCGCACCGTGGTGCGCGAGGACGTGCGGACGATCCTGCAGGCGGCAGGTGCGACGGCCCTGTTCGTCACCCATGACCAGGAGGAGGCCCTGTCGCTGGCCGACCGCGTCGTGGTGATGGACCAGGGGCGCGTGCACCAGGTGGCCGATCCGCAGACGCTGTACACGCAGCCGGCAACACGCTTCGTCGCCGAGTTCGTCGGCGAGGCCGACATCCTGACCGGCCGGCGGGTCGACCGCTTCGTCGTCGACACCTCGCTCGGCCGTCTGGCGACCTCCTCGCCGGTCGAGGGACACCAGTGTTCGGTCGTCGTGCGACCCGAGTCGCTCCGCCTGGTGCACGACGCGCAGGGCCGGGCGGTGGTCACCGCCATCTCCTACTTCGGGCACGACCAACTGGTGCAGGTCCAGCTCGCCGACGGCCTGGTGCTCCGGGCACGGCGCGGCCCGGCGCTCGACCTCCGACGCGGCGACCGTGTCCAGGTGCACGTCGATGGTCCGGTCGTGGTGTTCGACGACACGACGACGGCATCGTCCGACGTGCTCGCCCCGGCCTGACGCGCAGGGGTCATCCCCGGCGGGCCGAGACGATCGCCACGCCACCCCCGGCGACGATGCCGAGCGCCAGCGCCAGGGTGATGATGACGCCGGTCGAGAGCCCGGTGCTCGGTACCTCGCTGGCAGCGAGGACCGCCGAGCTCACGTTCACCAGCATCGCCGGCAACTGCCCGTGGGACTCGTGCGCGGTCTCGGCGATCCAGTCCAGCCGCTCGCCGTCGGTGCACTCCTGCGTGACCGGGACCCAGAGGGTGGCACCATCGAGGTCGGCGTCCGGGGTCACCTCGACGCCGAGGAAGATGGCCTCGAGCGTCCCGGCCGGGTCGTCGAACTGCCAGCGCGCGTGCTGGACCTCGCCGGCGCTGTCGGTCTCGGTGGTCAGCGTCCAGCCCTCGACCTCGCGTGGCACGACCGTGAGTCCGTCGGGAGGTGACAGGGTCACCGAGGTCGTCGGATAGGTCTCGTCGTCGTTGGCCGGGATCGTGCCCCCCGGTCCGCACCCGTGCACGATGACGACCTCGCTGTCGCTGGCGGTGCCCGGCACGAGGTCGCCGGGCATCAGCCCGGCGTGCGCAGCGGCCGGCCCCGCCCACAGCATGAGCAGGGCGAAGGTCGTCGAGGTGGTGAGGGTGAGCCTGCGCACGGGGAAGCACCTTGGTCGGAACATCGGTGCGAGGATCGTGACGACTCGCCGGGCCGCTGCAACGAGTCCCGCGACCCTGATCCGGCGGGCCGAAAGCCCTACCGCGACGTGCTCCCGGCCGGGCCACGGCTTCCTCGTCGTGCACGCGCGCTGGCCACGGACCAGCCGACGAAGTTCCAGAGACCGACCGTGACCACGCCGGCCCCCATGAACAGCCGCACCCCCGAGTCGTCACCGCCCTCGCCGTACTCGTTGCGTTCGACGTTGCCCGCGTCCCAGACGAGCAGGACGACCAGCACCACGGCCGCCACCATCATGGCGGCGCACAGGCGCGTTGCCCACCGCGTCGCCCGCGTCGGCCGCACGGCCGAAGCGAACGCGAGCAGCGGCGCGACGACGGCGGTTCCGGCGAGGGTCAACAGCAGCAGTGATGGCCAGTCGATGTCGGACCCTCCTCGAGCAGCGGAGCCGCTCCAAGGACCCATTCAAGCCTGGTCGCGCTCCCGCCGTTCGCGAATCATCAGGACGGCCAGCGGCACCGAGCCCAGCAGGACGAGCACCAGCGCGGGAAGCGACGCCCGCGCGAAGAACGCCTCGGTCGTCGCCGACCACACCCGTGTCGCCAGCGTGTCGTAGCCCGTCGGCGCCAACAGCAGGGTGGCGGGAAGCTCCTTCAGCGCGGTCAGGAACACCAGGGCGCCGCCGGCCAGCGCCCCCCGCCGGGCCAGGGGCAGGGTGACCCGACGCAGCGCCGCGAGCCGGGACGAACCGAGCGTGCGGGCCGCGTCCTCGACGTTGGCGTTGACCTGGAGCAGCGATGCGCGGATCGCGCCGACCGCCTGCGGCAGGAACAGCACGACGTAGGCGAAACCAAGCATGGCCAGGGTCTGGTAGAGCCCCGGAACGGTGCGGATGCCGACGTAGACCAGTGCGAGCGCGACCACGATGCCGGGGAGCGCGTAACCGGTGAAGGCCGCCCGCTCGACGAGGCGGGCGAGGCGCGAACGGCTGCGGGTGGACCACACGGCCACCGGGACCGCGCACACGACCGCTGCGGAGGCACCCAGTGCCGCAGCCAGCAGGCTGCGTCCCGCGGGGCCGACCACGGCGGCGAGCGGCTCACCGGCCCGCAGACCGCGGGCCAACCAGTACAGGATCACCGACACGGGCAGCACGAGCCCCGCGATGACCACCGCGCCGCAGAGCGCGGCTGCGGGCCAGCGCCAGCGCCCGAGTCGGACCCGCGACGGTGCCCGCCCACTCCCCCGCACCCCGAACTGACCGCCCCGGTCGCGGGCGACGCGCGCTTCCAGCACCAGGAACACGACCGTCATGGCGACGAGGAGCAGCCCCAGCATCGCGGCGGGCGCGCGGTCGAAGGCGGCCCGGTACTGCAGGTAGACCGCCCGGGTGAAGGTCGAGTAGCGCAGCATGGACACGGCGCCGAAGTCGCTGAGGACGTACAGCGTCACGAGCAGTCCGCCCGCGGCGGCGGAGGGGCGCAACTGCGGCAGCGTCACCCGGAAGAAGGTCTGCAGCGGCCCACGGCCGAGCGACCTGCTGGCCTCCTCCAGCGCCGGATCGAGGCCCCGCAGTGAGGCCTGGACGGTCAGCAGCACGTAGGGAAACGTGAACAGCGTCAGCGCGGTGAAGGCACCCCAGAAACCGTAGGGCGAAGGTGGTCGGACCCTGAACCAGTTCTGGAGCAGACCGCCCGGTGCGAGGGCCGCGACCAGTGCGTAGCCGCCGACGTAGGTCGGGATGACCAGGGGCAGCGCCGTGGCGACGGCGAAGAAGCGCCGGGCCGGCAGATCGGAGCGCACCGTCAGCCATGCCAGCGGGACCCCCAGCAACAGGCTGGCCGACGTGACGCTGCCCGCCAACAGCAGCGTGCGGCCGGTCAGCCGGACCGTCTCGGCTGAGGTCACCAGGGCGAGGAGACGCGCCGCCGGCAACTCCGACGCCTGTACCACCAGGAAGACGGCGGGGACGAGCATGGCCGCGGCGACGACCAGCGCCGGGATCCAGATCGCCGGATGCGTCGGTGAGGCGGGACGCTTCCCACGCCCGTGCCGCGTGGGAGCGGTCGGGGTGGGCGGGGGGCGGTGGTCACCGACGGGGTCGGGACGTACGCCGGTGAGGTCGCGGTTCATCGTCGGCGACGGTAGCGCGCCCCGTCCGCGGCCCATGGCCGCGGACGGGGCGCGTCGTGTTCGTCGTCCTACTGCAGGGCACCGGTCTCCTGGAGCAGTGCCAGGGTTCCCTGCAGGTCCTCGAGGTCGGAGAGGTCGACCGACGGCGGGTCGAGTTCCTCGGTCGTGGGCAGGTCGGTGGCCTCGATGCCCTCGACCGCCGGGAACTCGCGCTCGTTGGTCTCCGTACCGAAGTAGTTCTGCACCTCGTCGCTCAGCAGGTACGCGACGAACTGTTCGGCCGCATCGGGCTGGTCGGTGGAGGCGACGACGCCGACACCGGCGACGTTCACGAGGCCACCGATGTCGCCGGGCAGGAACTTGTTGGCGACCGGGAAGTCGGGGTCTTCCGCGAGGAAGCGCAGCAGGTAGTAGTGGTTGACCAGCGCCACGTCGACCTCGCCGCGCGCGACGGCCTCGACCTGCGAGGCGTTGTTCTCGAACACCTGCACGTCGTTGGCGATCATTTCCTCGAGCCACTGGCGGGTGACGTCCTCGCCCTCGGTGACGCGCATCGCGGTGACGAATGCCTGGAACGAGCCGTTGGTCGGCGCCCAGCTCACCCGGCCGGACCACTCGGGGTCGGTGAGGTCGAACACCGAGTCCGGGACGTCGTCCTCGGTCATGGTGTCGGTGTTGTACGCCAGCACGCGGACGCGGCCCGTGACACCGACCCATTCGCCCGTGGTCGAGGCGAAGGCCGGCTCGACCTTCGAGACCAGCTCGTCGGGCAGCGCCGCGAAGCGGTCCTCGGCCGCGAGAGCACCGAGGGCACCGGCGTCCTGGCCGAAGTACACGTCGGCGGGCGATGCCTCGCCCTCGTTGATGATCGTTGCGGCCAGCTCGGCGGTGTCGCCGTACCGCACCTCGAGCTCGATGCCGGTTGCGTCGGTGAACCCGTCGAGGATCTCCCCGACCAGTTCCTCGCTGCGTCCGGAGTAGACCGTCAGAGGGCCCTCGGCGTCGTCGGTTGCGGCGTCGTCGTCTGCGCTGCTCGCGTCGTCGTCGGTCGCGCCATCGTCGCCGGCAGGCTCGTCCGCCGGCTCCTCGGTGGCGGCTGCCGTTGGCTCGTCGGCTTCGCCGGTGGCGGTGGTCTCGCCGCCGCAGGCGGCAGCCAGCAGGGCGAGTGCAGCGAACACGGCTGCGGTGGCTCGGGTCGTTCGCACGGGTGTTTCCCCAGGTCGGTCGGTTCGGGACGCGGCCAATCGGCCACAGAACGGTGAGGTTAACCTAACCAACCGAACGGGCGTCAAATCGAGGTCAGGCGCGGCGGGCCACCGCTTCGCGACGTGCCGCGGTCAACGCGACCAATCCGAAGACCACGAAGCTGCCGACGACCCACGCCAGGTGCACGGCCGCCGGACGGGGTGTGAGGCCGACGAAGGCGGCCACGTCACCCTCGGGTGCCACCTGTCGCCAGGCGAGCTGACCGTAGTGGTAGGTCGGCAGCCATGGCGCCACCTCCTGCAGGAGCCGGGGCAGGTTCTGCAGTGGGAAGAAGAAGCCGGAACAGAACGACAACGGCAGGAACACCAGGTTGGCGATCATCGAGGCGGCCCGTGGGCGGACGAGGTAGGCCAGGGCGAAACCGATCGTGCTGAATGCCAGGACGCCACCGGCCAGCACCGCCGCGAGACGCAGCCAGGTGGTCGGGGGAAGCCGGACTCCCCCGGCCACGGTCGCGACCAGGCCGATCGCGAGCACGATCAGCAGGCTGTGCGCCACGGCCATGGTGGCCTTGCCGGCCAGGTGCACCCCCTCGGGCAACGGGGTGGCCCGAAGGGTCCGGGTCCAACCGCGCCCTCGTTCCTTCGCCAACTCGTCACCGAAGGTGAAGATCGCCAGCGACACGATGCCGTAGGCGCTGAACGAGACCGCCATCATGGCACCGACCGGCGTACCCCCGGGCAGCAGGCTCCGCGACACGGGCAGACCGAACATGGCGTAGAGGATCACCGGGATGGCGAGCGCGCCGCCGACGAACTCGGCGGCCCGCAACGTGGAGGCGAGCTCGGTCCTGATCTGCCACCGCAGCGTCCGCGCGAGCAACCGCGCCCGGGACGGGGCGTGCGACGGAACCTCGACCGCGGGGGTCATCGTGCCACCTCCTCGAATTCGTCCGATGGGGCGGACGCCGTCGCGTCGCCGGTCACCTTCAGGAACGCCTGCTCGAGCTCGGCATCGGCCACCGTCAGGTCCTCGACCCGCCAGCCGCCGTCCAGCAGTGCGTGCACCACCAGCTGGGGCCGGTCGCCACGAACCACCAACCGCCGCAACCCGTCGGCCGCGGCCGGCGACTCGGTGACGTGGGCGACCCCGGACATCGAGGTCACCGTCGTAGCGGCGGCATCGGTGACGAACGTCATGACCTTGCCGGCCACGAGCGACTTCAGTTCGCGAGGCGTCGCGTCGGCGAGCACGCGGCCCTCGCCCAGCACGACCACCCGTTCCGCGACCTCGTCCGCCTCGACGAGGTCGTGGGTGGCGAAGACGACGGTGGTGCCACTGGCTACGGCGACGTCGGCCTGCTCCCAGAACGCCCGCTTGGAAGCGACGTCCATCGCGGCGGTCGGCTCGTCGAGCACCAGCAGCCCGGGACGGCCGACGATGGCCATCGCGAGGAGCAGCCGCTGTCGCTCACCGCCGGACAGCGCGGTGACGGTTCGCCCGGAACGGGACGCGAGTGCGGTGCGTTCGAGCACCTCGTCCACAGGGGACGGATCGGGATACGCCGCACCGATCAGCGAGACCAGTTCACGGACCGTCACCTGCTCCGGCAGCCCCGCCCCCTGCAGCATCGCTCCGGTCCGCAGCCGGTTCTCGCGCGAGCCGGGCTGCGCACCGAGCACGCGCACGCTGCCGGCGGTCGGACGCACGAGGCCGAGCACGAGCTCGAAGGCGGTCGTCTTGCCTGCGCCGTTCGGCCCGAGCACGGCGACGAGCTCGCCGGGCTCCACCACGAGGTCGACGCCTGCCAACGCCTCGAGCTCACCGTAACGTTTCCGGACGCCGTGGAATTCGATGACGGGTGCCATGGTCGCGCTCCTGCACGCAACGGCCCGTGCCAGGCCGTTTCACCACGACGCTACGCCGAACGCCCGCCGGCCACCCGTGCCACAGGTCATCAGGTCGCGCATGACTTCTGGCACTCCCGCCCCACGGGACGGCGGGCGTAGGCTGCGGCGATGACCGATCAGCAACTCACCCGGGTGTCGCTCGCGGCCGGTGTGGTCGCAAGCGCCTCCGTCGGCGTGCCCGTCCTGCTCGAGCAGTTGCTCGGCTCGGGCGACCTGATCGGCCCGTACCGCGCGTGGTGGTGGAGCGCCTACCTCGTCCACCTCGGGGTCTTCCTCGGCTACGACCTGGCGGTCGCCCGGCTGCCGTGGCTCGACGGGCGCTGGTTGCTGGCGGTGCAGATCGCGGCGGGCCTGGCGGCGGTCGCGCTCGCACCGACGCTGGGGTTCACGTCGGTGCTCCTGGTCATCTCGGCCGCCAGCGCGGCGTACGTGCTCTCGCCCCTCGGCGCCGGAGGGGTCGTCGTGTTCCAGAGCGTCGCGACGGCGGTGTGGTTGGCCACGGGGTCCTGGCACGGCCTGGCGGCGGTTCCCCCACTCGAGGTCGTGCTCATCTCGCTGGTGTACGCCAGCTTCCAGGGGTTCGCGACCCTGGTCGTCATCGGGCAGCGCCGCGAGACCGCCGCACGGGAGGAGCTCGCCGAGGTCAACGCCGAGCTGCAGGCCGCCACGGCGCTGCTCGCAGCGAACAGCCGCAACGACGAGCGCCTCCGCATCGCCCGGGAACTGCACGACCTCGTCGGCCACCAGCTGACCGCCCTCGCCCTGAACCTCGAGGCCGCCTCCCACCAACACGGCGAGGAACAGCAGCGGTCCGTGGCTCGGGCACGCGCTATGGCCAAGGACCTGCTCGGGGACGTGCGCGACGCCGTCGGCGACCTCCGTCATCCGGTCCCGAGTCTGCGTGCCGCACTCGAGTCCGTCGCCGTGCGGGTGCCGCGACCACGCGTCCACCTCGACGTCGACGACGACCTGCCCCTCGAGGCGGCCCAGGCGGCAGCGATCGTGCGCTGCGTCCAGGAGGTCGTCACCAACGCGGTTCGACACAGCGATGCCGACAACCTGTGGGTGTCGGTCTGCCGTGATGCCGGTGGCGGGCTCGAGGTCCGGGCCCGTGACGACGGTCGCGGAGCCGAGCAGGTGCGGGCCGGCAACGGCCTCACCGGGATGGCGGAGCGGCTCGCGAAGCTCGGTGGGGAGCTGACGTACTCGGCCGCCCCCGCCGAAGGCTTCCGGTTGCGCGCCCGGGTTCCGGCCGCCGCCCCCGCGCCATGATCCGAGTGTGCGTGGTCGACGACCAGACGCTCGTGCGCCAAGGGCTGCGGCAACTGCTCGAACTCGCCGACGACATCGAGGTGGTCGCCGAGGCGGGTGACGGCGACGCCGCGCTCGACGTGATCGCCGAACACGCCCCCGACGTGGTGCTGCTCGACCTGCAGATGCCCAAACGCGACGGCATCGCGACGTTGGAGGCGCTCGCCGGTCACGCCGCGCCGCCACCGGTGCTGGTCCTGACCACGTTCGACGACGACGAGCTGGTCCTGCGGGCGCTGAAGACCGGCGCGCGCGGCTATCTGCTCAAGGACGTGACCCTCGAGCAACTCGTCGGCGCGGTCCGCACGCTCGCGACGGGCGGCAACCTGGTCCAGCCGGCGATCACCGAGCGACTCGTGCGGGCCCTCGGTCGCTCGACCCGGGACGGCGCCGCTGGCGGCCTTCCCCGCCACGAGCCGCTGACCGGCCGCGAGCTCGAGATCCTCCGCCTGCTGGCCGGTGGCTACGCCAACCGTGAGATCGCCGACGCCCTCCACCTCGCGCCCGGCACGGTGAAGAACCATGTGTCGAGTGTGTTGCTCAAGCTCGGCGTCCGCGACCGGACGCGGGCCGTGTTGCGCGCACTCGACCTCGGGCTGCTCACCGCCGAGCGCGAGCTCGACTAGGCCAGCTGGCCCCGGATCACGGCCGACCGAGCGCCAGCGGCCGGATCTTCCGGCGCAGGTCGCGCACCCTCGGCGACCCACCGTGCCGTCTCGTGCCGCCAGGAGCCGACCATGCCCACCACCGACGCGTCGTCGGGCGGGTCACCGGTCGAGGTCGGTGAGCTGACCTTCATCGGCACCGCCACCGTCCTGCTCCGGGTCGCGGGCTTCACGATCCTGACCGACCCCAACTTCCTGCACCAGGGCCAGCACGCCAAGCTCGGCGGCGGCCTGCGGTCGAAGCGCCTGACGAACCCGGCCATGGAGATCGGGGACCTGCCGCCACTGGACCTGGTCGTGCTGTCGCACCACCACGGCGACCACTTCGACGAGGTCGCGATCGCACGGCTGGACAAGCGCGTGCCGATCGTCACCACGCCGCACGCGGCCCGCAAGTTGCGGCGTCAGGGCTTCCAGCGCCCGGTGGCACTGCGGACCTGGGAAACCCACGACGTGGCGAACGACGACGCGACGCTGTCGATCACCTCCCTTCCCGGCAAGCATGCGCCCGACCCCCTTGCGCGGGTGTTGCCGCCGGTCATGGGCAGCGTGCTCGAGATCACACCGGCTGGTGCGCCCCAGCCGTTCCGGATCCACATCACCGGCGACACACTGATGCACGACCGCCTCGAGGAGATCCCGCAGCGCTATCCCGACCTCGATCTGTCGCTGCTGCACCTCGGCGGCACCAGGATCGCCGGGATCCTGCTGACCATGGACGCCGCGCAGGGCGTCGCCATGCTGCGACTCGTGCGGCCCCGCACGGCCATCCCGATCCACTACGACGACTACACCGTGTTCCGCTCGCCGCTGTCGGACTTCCGCGACGCGGTGGCGCAGGCAGAGCTCGACGCCGAGGTGGTCTGGCTCGCCCGCGGCCACACCCACCGGTTCCCGCTGACCTGATCAGCCCGACGAGACGACCGTCCACCGAGGAGAGCGTTCGATGTTCGAAGTGTTCACGACGGCCCATCAGCTGCTCGGCTACCTCGTCGCGCTGGTGGTGCTCGCCTTCGCCGTGGTCGGATTCGCCGAACGGCGGGCGACCGCGTACGAGGCGCGCATGTTCGTGATCCCCGCCATCGCGATCGACGTGCAGGTGCTGGGCGGCCTGGCCATCTACACGATCGGCGGCTACTGGGACCATCCGTCGTGGCTCGTCCGGATCCTGCATCCCCTGCTGGCCATCAGCGCCCTCGTCGTCACCCACGTCATGATCGCCCGGGCGCGGCGAGCCGACGCCGTGCTCGCGGCCCGGCGGACCGCATCGATCGGTCTGCTCCTGGCGCTCATGCTGATCGCCGGGGCCATCGCGGCGGTGAGCGCCGGCGTGCGCGGGGCCGGCTGAGCACCGCTGCCGCCCACCTGCCGGGTCTACGCTGTCGGCGAGGCGGCAGAGGAGTCGCAGGTGGCGCGGACGGGCCCCCCGGCGTACGCATGGGACTGGTTCACACGCCAGCGGCTGCTGTGGCGCGAGGCTCGCAGCCGCCTGGCCGAGGCCGCCGACACCGCCGCAGCGCGCCGGTACGCGGCCGTCGAGACCCGCACCGACGTGGTCCCGATGCTGCGGGCCGACTACGCCCGTGACCCACAGGTCCGTGAGGTGGTCCACGCCGTCGTCGCCGAGTACGCGTTTCTCGGTCGCACCGATGCCCGCTTCGAGGATCTCGGCCTGCGCAACCCACCCCGCGGGCTGCGTTGGTGGTGGTCGGCGCTCACCGGCGAGGAACCCGATGTCGCCGCGGGCGGGGTCGAGCCTCCCGCCGAGCCGCTGCAGCTCGAACTGGGCGAGGTGTTGCGCGGCTACGGGGACGGCTGACCCCGGTCCGCCCTTCGACGCCCGCGGACAGGCTGGATGGGCCGAGTGGCCCGCTCGCGGACTCGACGCCGCGTGGCACCCTGGCGGCATGCGACCACCTCTGCCGCGCCGCTCGGACGGGCTTCCCGGTGCGCGCGCCCTGGTTCGGCGCCAACTCGGGCGTCTCTTCGGTCCGCCCTCGTTCGATCCCGCCACCGATGCGGGCGATCCCGGCCTGTGTGGTCCGGGATCGGCCTCGTGGCACGTGATCGGTGAACCGGCGGCGATCGCCGGCGGACTGCGGGCGCTGCTGTTGCAGGTCGCCCATCCCCTGGCCATGGCGGGGGTCGCCGACCACTCCGCCTTCCGCACCGATCCGTTGGGACGGTTGCACCGCACCTCGGCCTACGTGACCGCTTCGACGTTCGGATCGACCACCGAGGCGCTGCGGGTCGCGCGGCAGGTCCGCCGGGTCCACCCGCACGTCCGTGGCACCGCCCCGGACGGGCGCAGCTACCGCGCCGACGACCCACGCCTGCTGACCTGGGTGGGGGTCGCGCTGACGTCGTCGTTCCTGGCCGCCGACCGGCTGTGGTCGCCCCAGCCGCTCGACGCCGCCGGGCGCGATGCGTTCGTGCGCGAGCAGTCCGCGATCGCCGCACTCCTCGATCCGGCCGTCGACGTCGACGGCATGCTGGCCGACCCGGCGGCACTGGCGGCGCTTCGCGCGGGGCAGGTCCCGCTGCCGATGCTGGACACCGGAATCCTGCCGTCGAACGAGGTCGAGCTGCAGGCGACGCTCGACGACTTCGCTCCCGAGCTCGGCGTCAACGACCAGGGGCGCGCCGCCCTGCGGTTCCTGCGATGGCCGCCCTTGCCCGTCGCCGTCCGGGGCGCCTACCTGGTCCTGTATGCCGGCGCCATCGGATCCCTGGCGCCTCGTGAGCGTCGGGCGTTGGAGTTCGCCCTGCCGACCCCCGCGGCCACGGCCGCCGTGGTACAGACCCGCGCCATGCTCGCGGCCATGCGTGCCGCGACGGGCGTCTCCCCCAACGTGGGCGCCGCCCGCCGGCGAGCCACTGCCTCGACCCCCTGAACTGGAGCTTCCATGCCCGACGCCCACGACACCGCCAGCGCGTTGCCGTTGCCCGACGAGGTCGACGCGCTGGTCGTCGGTGGCGGGCCCGCCGGAAGTGCAGCGGCGACCTGGCTCGGCCGCTACCGCCGGCGCACGCTGCTGGTGGACGCCGGCGAACCCCGCAATCGGTGGGTCGAGCAGGTGAACGGGCTGCCCGGCCTGGATCCGGTGCCGCCCGAACAGCTCCAGGAGCAGCTCCGTCGCGGCCTGGCCCGGTACCCGCACGTCACCCGGGTCGAGGCACGGGTCACGGAGCTGACGGCGGAATCGGTGGGCGACTGCCGCTTCGTGGCGACCCTGGACGGCGGCCGCCGGGTCGCCACACGCCGCGTGGTGCTGGCGACCGGCGTCCGCGACGCCTTTCCCGACCTGCGCCGTTTCGAGGAGCACTACGGCGCGGACGTCTTCCACTGCCCGAGCTGCGAGGGCTTCGATGCGCGCGACAAGCACGTCGTCGTCCTGGGTTGGGGCCCCCACGTACCGGCGTTCGCCTCGGAGCTGCTGGACTGGGCCAGCTCGGTGACCATCGTCACGGACGGACCCACGCCGCAGGTGTCCGACGAGCAGCTCGACGCCTGCACGCGCCTCGGGATGGCGTTCGTGACCGACGACCCCGCGGAGGAGTTCGTCGGCACGCGTGGAGACATGCAAGGCGTCCGACTGGCGAGCGGGCGCGTCCTGCCGGCCGGCATGGCCTTCTTCTCGATCGCGCACGATGCCGATCTGTCGCTCGCGGAAGCGCTGGGCTGCGCCGCCGACGCGGACGGGGTGCTGCTCGTCGACGACGAGGCGCAGACGTCGGTTCCTGGCGTCTTTGCGGCCGGCGACATCACCCCGGGCATGCAGCTGGTCGCGGTCGCCATCGGCAAGGGGACGGTCGCCGGGGTGGCCTGCGCCAAGTCGCTGCACGGACGTGAGACCTCGCCGGAGTCCCCCACAGCTGCCCCGGACACCGCGCCGCTCGAGCCGCCCGAAGCGCAGGAGCGGGCGTCGTGAACCGCGGTCCGGATCGCAGGCCTCGGCACGACCTCGCCGCCCTGCCCGTGGGATACTCGCCTCCGGGAAGCCGAGCGGAGGAACCGCGATGAGTGGGCCGGTCCAGGACCGCGACCGGGAGTGCGAGGACGAGCTCCTGCCCGGTCTGGAGCTCCGTGAAGGGCGCCACACCGCGGTCGGTGGGTTGCCCGTGACGCGGGTGCTGCCGACCAAGGGGCGACGTGACGTCGGCCCGTGGTGCTTCGTCGACCTCGCCGGCCCCGCAGACGCGGAGCAGCCAGACCCCATGGAGGTCGGCCCGCACCCCCACATCGGGTTGGCGACGGTCACCTGGCTGCTCGAGGGCGAGGCGCTGCACACCGACTCGCTCGGTACCGAGCAACTGATCCGGCCGGGACAGCTCAACCTGATGTACGCCGGCCACGGCATCGCCCACGCCGAACTGGCGGCGAAGCCGCCCTTCCGGGGTGTCCAGATGTGGCTGGCACAGCCCGAGACGACCCGGCACGGGGCGTCGTCGTTCGAGCACCACGCCGAGCTGCCACGACTGGAGGTGGAGCGGGGCGAGGCGTTGGTGTTCGCCGGCCGACTCGCCGATGCCCACTCCCCCGCGCGGACCGACTCGCCGCTCGTCGGTGCCGACGTGACGATCGGGCGCGGCCGGACGCCGCTGCCGCTCGAGTCAGGGTTCGAGCACACGGTCGTGCCGTTGGACGGGCGGGTGTCGGTCGGCGGCGAGGTGGTCGAGCCCGGCTGGCTCGCCCTGCTGCCGGCCGGGCCGGACGAGCTCGTCGTCGAGGCCGAGACCGACGCCACGCGCTTCCTGCTGCTGGGCGGTGAACCGCTGGGCGTCCGGCTCGAGATGTTCTGGAACTTCGTGGCTCGCGACCGCGACGAGATCACCCGGGCCTGGCGCGACTGGCAGGCGCACGACACCGACCGCTTCGCACCGGTGCCCTCGACGTTGCCGCGTGTCGACGCGCCACGGCCGCCCTGGATGACGCGATGACCCACCTCACCCACGTCGACGCCGACGAGGGCGGTGAGCGGTGGTGGAAATCGGCGGTCGTGTACCAGGTCTATCCGCGCAGCTTCGCCGACAGCGACGGCGACGGCGTCGGTGACCTTCCGGGGATCACCGGTCGACTGGACCACCTGCACCGACTGGGTGTCGACGTGGTGTGGTTGTCGCCGGTCTATCCCTCGCCACAGGACGACAACGGCTACGACGTCAGCGACTACACCGACATCGATCCGACCTTCGGCACGCTGGCCGACCTCGACGAACTCGCCGATGGCCTGCACCGGCGCGGCATGAAGCTGGTCATGGACCTGGTGTTCAACCACAGCTCGGACGAGCACCCCTGGTTCCAGGCCTCACGGTCGGGTCACGACGACCCCAAGCGCGACTGGTACTGGTGGCGGCCGGCCCGGCCTGGAATGGCGCCGGGCACGCCGGGCGCCGAACCGAACAACTGGGGCAGCATCTTCTCCGGTCCTGCGTGGGAGTTCGACGAGGCGACGGGCGAGTACTACCTGCACCTGTTCTCGCGCAAGCAACCGGACCTGAACTGGGAGAATCCCGCGGTCCGCCACGCCCTGTACGACGTGATGCGGTTCTGGCTCGATCGCGGCGTCGACGGCTTCCGGCTGGACGTCATCAACTTCATCTCCAAGGACGTCCGGCTGCCCGACGGACACGTCGGCCCCGGCAGCCGGTTCGGCGACGGGTCGCCGTACTTCATGTCGGGCCCACGCATCCACGAGTTCCTGCAGGAGATGCATCGTGAGGTCATCGCGCCCCACCGGCGACCGACCCTGCTCGTCGGCGAGATGCCCGGCGTGACCCTCGAGGAGGCGCGTGCCTTCACCGACCCCGCCCGTGGCGAGGTCGACATGGTGTTCCAGTTCGAACACGTCCAGCTCGACCAGGGCACCTCGAAGTGGGACCCGCAGCCGCTCGACCTGCGCGCGCTGAAGGCGTCCCTCGCCCGCTGGCAGGTCGGGCTGGCCGAGCGGGGCTGGAACAGCCTGTATCTCAACAACCACGACCAGCCGCGGGCGGTGTCGCGGTTCGGGAACGACGGTACGCACCGGGTCGCCGCCGCCAAGATGCTGGCCACGGTGCTGCACCTGCACCGCGGCACGCCCTTCGTCTACCAGGGCGAAGAACTCGGCATGACCAACGCCGCGTTCGACCGCATCGAGTCCTTTCGCGACATCGAGTCCCGGAACCATTTCGCCGAGGCGGTGGCCGGTGGCACCGACCCGGCGCACGTACTCGACCTGCTGCAGGAGCGCAGCCGCGACAACGCCCGCACGCCGATGCAGTGGGACGACTCCACCAACGCCGGGTTCACGACCGGAACGCCGTGGATCGAGGTGAACCCCAACCACGCCGCGATCAACGCGGCCGCCGCCGTCGCCGACCCCGACTCGGTCTTCCACCACTACCGGCGGTTGATCGAGCTGCGGCACACCGACCGGGTCGTGGTGCACGGCGACTTCACGCTGCTGCTGCCCGACGATCCCCGGGTGCATGCGTTCACGCGCCGCCTCGACGACGTCGAACTGCTCGTCCTCGGCAACTTCGGAGACACCCGGGTCCGCCCCGACCTCGACGGCTGGGCGGGTGCCGAGGTGCTCGTCGGCGCGGCCGCTGGCGACCTGCTCGAACTCGACCCCTGGGAGGGCAGGGTGCTGCGCCGCCATCACCGGGGCTGATCGGCCGCGTAGACCGGGGCGAGTCGGCATCGGGGCGGTTACGGTCGGGCGGAGCGAACAGGTGCATGACGGGTGCGTACACGAGGGCGATGGGTGATGGCGGCGGCGCTCACCGCAGGGTTGCTGTCGTCCGGTTGTGACGAGTCACCACCGGCACACGAGGTCCACGAGGACCAGCAGATGCCTCCCGACGAGCTCGGCGACGAGGCGCCGGACCATCCCGCCGGCCCGGACGGCGAACGTGACTGATCCGGCTGGATCGGCCCGTTCCCGGCGACCGCCGTCCTCCGTCACCGACTCCGCAGCAGCACCGCGACCGAGCGGGCACACTCGTGGTTCCCGCCTGCCACGTTGACGACCCAGCGACGGTCACGGGTTCTCCACGAGATGACTGTGACCTCCTCACACCTGCTCGCTGCCGTCCGCGAGTTCACGACGACGATCCTCAACCCCTACGACCTCCCCGATCTCCTCCACCGGCTCACCGACCACGCAACGATGGTCACGGGTGCGCAGGGTTGCGGCATCATGCTGGCCGGAAACGATGGCCTGGGGTTCGCGGCGGCCTCCGACGACGGCGTGGTCGACGTCGAGGTGACCCAGGACCGTATCGACGACGGTCCCTGCCACGCGGCGTACGAGCGCGACCAGACCATGGCGATCGGTGATCTCGAGGCTGAGGATCGGTGGCCCGAGTACCGACAGCGGGCCCTGGAGTCGGGGTTCCGAGCCGTCCTCGGCATCCCGATGCGGGCCTGGGGGCAGACCATCGGCGTGCTCGACATCTACCGCCGCGCTCCCGGTCCGTGGAGCGACACCGACCGGGATGCCGCCGAGATCATGACGGCGATGGGCGCCGGCTACATCCTGCACGCCAACCAGATGCGGGCGCAGCACGAGCTCGCCGACCAACTCCAGACCGCGCTGACCAGCCGCGACATCATCGGCCAGGCCAAGGGCCTGCTCATGGCCCGGCACCGTGTCGACGCCGACGAGGCGTTCGACATGCTGCGGTCGACGTCCCAGCGAGGCAACATGAAGCTGCGTGAGGTCGCCGCCAAGGTCATCGAAGCGGAGAACGCCCGGGCGTGAAACGCAGGGAACCGGCCGTCTCCGGCCGGTTCCAAGGGTGGGGCGTAGAGGATTCGAACCTCTGACCTCTTGCGTGTCGAGCAAGCGCTCTAACCAACTGAGCTAACGCCCCGCGCGTCGCGAGCGGGCGTCGCCGCTCAGCGGGGGCGAACGGTACCCATGGCCTCACCGGGTGGCAAACCCCATGGGCGCCGGATGTCGCACCGCACGTCCCTAGGCTGCGTCTCACCCGAACCCCGAGGACCACATGAGCCGGCCGATCTTCGAGCGCGACGGCGAGCGCGTGGTACCGACGGCCCTTGCCCGCGGCCCGTGGGATCCCGGGCACTGCCATGGGGGCGCACCCGCGGCGCTGCTCGCGGCCACCGTCGATGCCGTGCCCTCGCTGGTCCCCATGCAGGGCGTCCGGCTCACCTACGACCTGTTGCGACCGGTTCCGCTGTCACCACTCCAGGTGCACACCCGGATCGTGCGCGAGGGCAAGCGGGTCCAGGTCGTGGAGACGTGGCTGACCACCGACCACGCCACCGAGCTGATGCGGTGTCGCGCCCTCCGCCTGCGGATCGGCGAGGTCGACCTGCCCGGTGGAGCCGTCGTCGACGACGCCCCGCCCACCACCGGACCGGACGAACTCGAGCGGCTCGCCGACCTGCAGGGCTGGGAGGCCGACGGCTTCTGGCGCGCGGTCGACGTGCGCATGGTGTCGGGGATGCTGGGCGAGGCGGGGCCGGGAACCGCGTGGTTCCGGGTCGTCGCCCCGCTCGCGGACGGCCTCGCGCTCACGCCGCTGGCGCGTGTCGCGGCGACTGCGGACTTCGGCAACGGGATCGGGTCGCCGTTGCCGATGGCCACCCATCTGTTCGTCAACCCGGACCTGAGCGTGCACCTCGACCGCCTGCCGGAAGGCGAGTGGCTGGCCATGGCGTCGCACTCGGTCGCGCAGGCCACCGGCAACGGGCTGACCACCTCGACGCTGTACGACCGCGGTGGCCGGATCGGGCTTGCGGCCCAGAGTCTGTACGTCGAGGGCAGCCGCTGAGCGCCGCCGGGGTCAGGCGTTGGCGGACAGTTCGCTCGTGAGCTGCTCGAGCACGTCCTTCGCGTCGCCGTAGAGCATCACGCAGTTGTCCTGCTCGAACAGACCGTTCTTGATGCCCGCATAGCCCGGGGAGAGACTGCGCTTGATCACGAACACGCGACGGGCGTTGCCGACGTCGAGGATCGGCATCCCCGCGATCGGACTGCCCGGTTCGGTGCGGGCCGCCGGATTCACCACGTCGTTCGCCCCGACCACGATCACGACATCCGTCTCGGCGAAGTCGGCGTTGATCTCGCTCATCTCCTCGAGCAGCTCGTAGGGGACCTCCGCCTCGGCCAGCACGACGTTCATGTGGCCGGGCATCCGGCCAGCGACCGGGTGGATGGCGAAGCGGACCTGCGCCCCCTGACGCTGCAGCGCCTGCGCCAGCCCGTAGGCGGCGTTCTGCGCCCGGGCGGCCGCCAGCCCGTAGCCGGGCACGATGATCACCGACTGCGCCGCTTCGAGGACCATCGCTGCCGACTCGGGATCGGCGGCGACCACATGGCCGTACTCGCCGTGCTCGGTCGCGGCGCCGCCGTAGCCACCGACCAGCACGTTGACGAGCGAGCGGTTCATCGCCACGCACATGATCTGCGTCAGGATGAGGCCGGCTGCCCCCACGATCGTGCCGGCGATGATCAGCAGATGGTTGCCGAGCGCGAATCCCGTCGCCGCGGCCGCCAGCCCGGACAGCGAGTTGAGCAGGCTGATCACGACCGGCATGTCCGCACCACCGATGGGCACGACCAGCGCGATGCTCGCCAGCGTGCTGGCCACGACGAGGACGACCACGAAAGCCGCCGCGACGAGCGGATCCTCGATGCCGAACACGGCGACGCCGCCGGCCACCAGGCCGCCCAGGACGAGCACCCCCATCAGGGGCCCACGGGCCGGGATACGGGGCGTGCCGTCGATGGTGCCCCGCAGCTTCAACTCCGCCAGGACGCTGCCGCCGAGCGTCACCGCGCCGATGAGCACCGACAGCACCAGGGTGGCGGCCGAGGCGGCACCCAGGGCCTGCGCCGCCGTGCCGTCACCGGGGGTCTCGACGACGACGGCCCAGAACAGCGACAGGGCCACCAGCGCCGAGGAGGCGCCACCGAAGCCGTTGAACCGGGCCACGATCTCGGGCATCTGGGTCGCCCGCGCCCGGGCGACGATGACGAAACCGATCGCGCCGCCGACCAGCAGTCCACCGATGATCCAGCGGTAGTCGACCAGCCCCATCTCGAGCAGCGTGATCACGATCGCGAGCAGCATGCCCGCCGCCATGAGCGCGTTGCCGCTGCGGGCCGTCCGCACGCGCGAGAGCCGCTTGAGTCCGACCACGAACAGCGCGATGGAGCCGAGGGCGAGCAGCGCCGTGACGTCGGTGTCCATCAGCGCCGCCCTCCGAAGGTGGACAGCATCCGGTCGGTGACCAGGAAGCCGCCGACCACGTTGATGGTGGCCAGCACCAGCGCCAGCACCCCGAGCGCGACACTGGTGGTCAGCGAGGCGACCGCGACCAGGGTCAGCGCGCCGACGACCGTGATGCCCGACATCGCGTTCGCCCCCGACATCAGCGGGGTGTGCAAGGTCGGCGGCACCTTGTTGATCAGTTCGAAGCCGAGGAAGCCGGCCAGGACGAACAGGTACACGCTCACCAGCCAGGCGCCCATCAGGCGTCCTTTCCGCCGAGCAGTTCGGCGATCTTCGGGGCCGTCACGGTTCCCTCGTGGGTCACGAGCGACCCGGCGACGACCTCGTCGTCGAGGTCGAGCTGCAGTCGCTGTTCGTCGTCGATCAGCAGGTCGCAGAACGCGGCGACGTTGCGGGCGTACAGGGCGCTGGACTCGCCGGCCATCGCCGAGGGGAAGTCGTTGCCGGGGATGATGCGCACGCCGTGGTGTTCGACGATCCTGCCCACCTCGGTGAGGGCGCAGTTGCCGCCGTCTGCAGCCGCGAGGTCGATCACGACCGAGCCCGGCTGCATCGCCTCGACCATCTCGCGGGTGATCAGTTCGGGGGCGGGGCGGCCGGGGATCTGCGCCGTGGTGATGGCGGCGTTGGCCTGGCCGAGGAACTCGGTGAGCACTGCCCGCTGCCGCTCGAGGAAACCGGCGCCGACCTCCTTCGCGTACCCGCCCTCCCCCGTGGCGTCCTCGATGTCGGGAACCTCGATGAAGGTGCCGCCGAGCGAGGCGACCTCTTCGCGGGCGGCCTCGCGGATGTCGGACACGTGAATCACCGCGCCCAGGCGCTTGGCGGTCGCGACCGCCTGCAGCCCGGCGACGCCGGCGCCGAGCACCACGATGCGCGCCGGGCGGATCGTCCCCGCGGCGGTCATGAACAGCGGGAAGTACTTGTCGAGCGCGTGGGCCGCCTCGATGACGGCCCGGTAGCCGCTGACATTGGCTTGGCTCGAGAGCGCGTCGATGGCCTGTGCCCGGGTGATGCGTGGCACGAGGTCCATGGCGAGCGTGCTGATGCCGCCGTCGGCGAGCGCCCGCACCACCTCGAGGTTGCGGTGCGGCGCCAGGAAGGTCAACAGCACCGTGCCGGGTGACAACCTGTTGACGTCCTCCAACGAGGGTGGCGCAACCCGCGCCACCAGGGTCGCGCCGCCGGCGTCCGTCGCATCGACCAGATCGGCACCGGCGTCGGCGTAGGCCTCGTCGGGGAAACCGGCCGCAGCGCCTGCCTCGTGCTCGACGAGGACCCGCCGACCCGTCGCGACCTGACGGCGGACCGAGTCCGGGGTCGCGGCCACCCGGCGCTCGCCGGCAGCCCGCTCGCGGACGACGAAGAGCGCGGTCTCGGTGCTGGGGGCCATGGCACCTCACACGGTCGGTCCGGTGGGCCGCACTGTAGGTGGCACCCGCCTCCGATCGCTGGAAGTCGCCTGTGCGCCTCAGGCCCGGACCAACGCCAGCGGTCGGTCGAAGTGGCGGTGGGCGGCAATGGCGTCGGCGAACGCCGACGCGAACGTCGACAGCTCGTCCGCTCCCCCGCCGACCAGGGTCACGACGCCGGCGTCGTCGACGAAGCCACCCTCGGCGCCGGCGAGCTCCACGCCGGGCAGGGACAGCTCGTGCAGCAGGGCGACACCCGAGCCGATGGCGGCGATCGGCTTGGCGTGCTTGAACGCCTCCAGGGGCCAGTTCGCCAGTTCGCCCTTGCTCCGGACCCCCTCGACGCTGTCGTCACCACCGGCGACGAGGACCGCGTCGTAGAGGACCGACGCCATCGTGTTCATCGCCCGGTCGACGGGCAGCGGCTCCCCGTCGCCAGCACACCGCAGCGACCCGTCCGTCGGCGCAACGATCTCGCAGGTCGCACCCGCCCCGGCGAGATGGTCGAGCACCGGCTGGAGCGACGAGCGGTCGACCCCGTCGGCGGCGAGGACCGCGACCTTGCGGGTGGCGACGCTCGACGGCTGACTCGCCTGGCTCAGCGCCGGCGAGCGGCGGCCGTGGTTGTCGGTGGCCGGCCGTTCCGGCGGCGCGACACCGATGCCTTCCGCCACCTCGACGGCCAGGCGGTGGTCCACGTGGTTGAGGTTGTCGACCATCCGCTCACGGACGTGCATCGTGTCGACCTTGCCGAGCTCGAACCGGAACGCGTCGATGATGTGCTGCTGTTCCCAGTCGCTCATGGAATTCCAGAACAGCGTCGCCTGGCTGTAGTGGTCGTCGAACGAGTCGCTCCGCGCCCGGATCTTGGCGCCCTCGACCCGCTCCTCGTAGTGGTGGTAGGCACCCTGCTCGGGCGTGGCGACTTCGGCCCCGCCGAGGGAGCTCGGGAAGTACGAGCCCCGGCCGCGGTCGATGCGGTGTTGGCCGTAGCCCTCGCGTTGATGGTGGTGCACCTCGGCGACCGGGCGGTTGATCGGGATCTGCGCGAAGTTGGGTCCCCCCAGCCGGATCAGCTGGGTGTCGAGATACGAGAACAGACGCCCCTGCAACAACGGATCGTTGGTGAAGTCGATCCCGGGAACCACGTTGCCCGGGTGGAAGGCCACCTGCTCGGTCTCGGCGAAGAAGTTGTCCGGATTGCGGTTGAGCGTCATCTTGCCGATCGGGCGCAGCGGCACCTCTTCCTCCGGGATGATCTTCGTCGGGTCGAGCAGGTCGAAGTCGAACGCGTGCTCGTCCGCCTGCGGGACGAGCTGCACGGCCAGCTCCCACACAGGGTGGTTGCCCTGCTCGATCGCCTCCCACAGGTCCCGCCGGTTGAAGTCGGGATCCTTGCCGGCGATCTTCTGCGTCTCGTCCCAGACCAGCGAGTGCGTGCCAAGCAGCGGCCGCCAGTGGAACTTGACGAAGGTCGCCTCTCCCGCGGCGTTGACGAACCGGAACGTGTGGACGCCGAAGCCCTCCATCATCCGGTAGCTGCGCGGCACACCGCGTGGTGAGGTGACCCACAGCAACGTGTGCGTCGACTCGGGTGTCAGGGAAGCGAAGTCCCAGAAGGTGTCGTGTGCGGCGCTCGCCTGCGGCATCTGGTGGTGCTGCTCGGGCTTGATCGAGTGCACCAGGTCGGGGAACTTGATCGCGTCCTGGATGAAGAACACCGGCATGTTGTTGCCGACGAGGTCCCAGTTGCCCTCCTCGGTGTAGAACTTCGTCGCAAACCCGCGCACGTCGCGCACCGTGTCTGCAGAACCGCGGAACCCGACCACGGTCGAGAAGCGCACGAAGACGGGTGTCTGCCGGCCGGCGGCGCCGAACACGTGCGCGCGGGTGAGCTCATGCAGGTCCTCGTAGCATTCGAAGACGCCGTGGGCACCGCTGCCACGCGGATGGACGATCCGCTCCGGGATGCGCTCGTGGTCGAAGTGGGTCAGCTTCTCGCGGAAGTGGAAGTCCTCGATCAGCGTCGGGCCGCGCTCGCCCGCCTTGAGGCTGTCGTCGGTGTGGTCGACCTTGACGCCCTGGTCGGTCGTGAGGTGGGCTCCGTCGTGGTCCCGCCGCACCTCGTCGAGCTGGCGGTCCTTCTCCGTGCGCGTGTGATCGTCTGCCATCCCCGCTCCCCCTCTGGGTTTGGCATGGAGCTTGACGATTGGCGTGGTCGTTCGCACCCGGCCGATGAGGCAGGCATCGTTTCCGGCACCGGCTCAGTCGAGGCGGACCGACCTGGTCTCCCCGACGCAGCCGTCCGCCGCGATGCAGTAGCGATCGCCCTCGTCGTCGGACAGCTCCCGTGCGTAGGCGCCACCGCCGATCCGGTCGGCTGCACGTTGCGCGGCGTCCTCGTCGTCGAACGGTCCCTCGGCGACGACCCACAGGTCGGGATTGAGCGAGGGGTAGTGCGACGACCACAGCAGCTGTGCGCCGCCGCCCGTCGCTTCGACGCGTGCCCGCGCCTCACGCTCGGTGAAGTCCTCGCCCCACAACGAGGCCACCACGACGATCCAACGCTTCTGCGACCCGGTCAACGGGATCGGGGCGTGTTCGCAGGCGTCGAAGTGCCACGGACGCAGTTCGTCGTCCTGTTCGGCGGGCTCGACCTCGACCTCGCACCGCCCGTCGAACTCGATCGTCACCGGCTCGTCGGTGTCCTCCGACGGCCCGCGCCCCGCCGCACCGCCCGCCGTCGCGCCCTCGCGCTCCGCGCGCTCCCGCCTCGACTCGCCGGTGGCCTCGACGGATCCGGTGTCCGCTTCGTCGTCGCCACCGCTGCCTTCGGGAACGCCCGCCACCGACTCGGCACCCACGCCGTCACGGTCGGCGCCGAGGACCGCGCCCCACAGCACGAGCGCGAGCAGCATGGGTACGGCGAGCAGCACGGCAGCGCGGAGCTGCTCACGACGCAGGGCGCCACGGAGGCGGATCACGCACAGCCTCGACGGGCCGGGGAAGGGAATCGTCGTTCGACGCTACCCGCGGCGCGAGCCCTGTCGACCGCCCGACAGCCACGGCCGGGCAGCGACCTCTGCGCGGGACGAGCTGTGCGAAGGACGCGCGAACCGGCCGGCCGGACGACGCGTGCGCAACGGTGATGACTCCGAGGAACCACGGAGAGGAGATCGGCATGGTCGGTTCGGCACGGTCGCGACGACGACCGCGACGGGGCATCCGTGGTGTCGTCGCACTGGCGACCGTCGCGGCGCTGGCCGCCAGCGCGTCCGCCAGCTACGAGGTACAGCGAGGTGACACGCTGTCGGAGATCGCGGTGCACACCGGTACCACCGTGGCCGACCTGGTGGCCACCAATGGTCTGCGCAGCGCCGACCACATCCGCGCGGGACAACGGCTGACCCTGCCCTCCGCCCCCGCGGCCACGCCGGCCTCACGCGCCGAGGTGGGCGCGCTCATCGAGCGCGAGGCGCGGGCGCGTGGCTGGAGTCCCGCCTTCGTCAAGGCGCTCGCCTGGCAGGAATCCGGCTGGGACAACGCGCGGGTCTCGTCGGCGGGGGCGATCGGCATCATGCAGGTCATGCCGGCCACCGGCGATCACGTCTCGACGTACCTGGTGGGTCGACCGCTCGACCTGCACGACCCGCACGACAACGTCGTCGCCGGCATCGCCTTCCTGCAGCACCTGTGGGAGCTCACCGACGGCGACGTCGAGCGCACGCTCGCCGGCTACTACCAGGGCCTGCGCTCGGTCCGCGAGAACGGGACGTATCCGTCGACCGAACGCTACATCGACAACGTGCTGGCGCTGCGCGAGCGCTTCCGCTGAGAGCGCCGCGAGCGCTTCCGCTGTCAGCGCCGCGAACGACCGCCGCCCCTGCCGCGTACGTGCGGGTCAGGGGCGGCACCGAGAGGCGGGGACGGGAATCGAACCCGTGATAAGGGATTTGCAGTCCCCTGCCTTACCACTTGGCTACCCCGCCGGGGCGCGCGCAGGGTAGCGCTCATGCGTGACCACGACACATCGAGGCACCGCCGGGGCCTGGGGGGCGGCGGTCACCAGGCCCGACGTTGCGTCGCCAGGGTCCGCAGCGGCCCGCGCGCCCTGCTGCTGCCCAACCACCATGCCGCCCCCACCGCACCGGCCCAGATCATCAGCCCCAGGGTCGGACCCGGCCGGCTCCAGGCCTCGTCCACCTGACGAGGGTCGACGTGCTGCCAGGACCCGGGACGGCGCACCTCGATGGTGGTGCGGGCATCGAGGCGGGCGGCCCGCCCGTCGACGACACGCCGCCAGTCGGGGTCCACGGCCCACGTCGAGGGCAGGCTCGAGGTATCCAGCCGCGCGGCTTCCACGCCGGGCCCGCTCACCACCCGCCAGGCGCCACGCGAGGCGTACCGGACCGCCGTGCGCTTCCAGGTGGCCGCCACGCTCGCGCTCCTCGGTCCGACTACGACGTGCCTTCACGCAGCGCCGCGAGCAGCCGACGATAGCTCTCCAGCCGTGCCGGGTGGATCGAGGTGTTCGTCAGCACGCAGCCGGGTTCACCCTCGTGGAGACAGTCGTCGAGCCCACAGTTCAGGGCCGCCAACTCGGGGAAGTGGTCGGCCAGTTCGGTCGGCGCCATGTTGCCCAGGCCGAAGGAGCGCACCCCCGGCGTGTCGACGAGCCACGCGTCCAGCGAGGCGATCAGCATGGCCCGGGCCGACACCGTCGTGTGCCGGCCGCCGAACCGGCCGATCTCGGCGACCTCGCGGCCGGCCTCGGGAACCAGGCGGTTGAACAGCGAGGTCTTGCCGACCCCCGAGTGGCCGGTGAACGCCGTCCAGCACCCGGTCAGCGACTGCGCGAGCGCGTCGACACCCTCGCCGGTCTCCGCCGAGGTCACCCGCACGTCGACACCGACGGCTTCGTAGCGGGCGGTCACGTCCGCGACCTCGGTGCGGTCGGCCACGAGGTCGATCTTGTTGATGCACAGCAGCGTGCTCATGCCCCCGACGGATGCCGACACCATGACCCGGTCGAGGAAGCGGACGCCGACGTCGAGGTAGTCCGCGGCGAGCACCACCGCGACCGCGTCCGCGTTGGCGACCACCACACGCTCGTCGTCGAGCGCGTCGTCGGCCGTGCGCAGCAGCACCGTCTCGCGGGGCAACAGCTCGACGATGCGGGCGGTGTCGGTGTCGTGGCGTGGTGGGCGCACCCGAACACGGTCACCGACCACCACCTTGGTGCCGCGCATGGCGCCCGAGAAGCGTGCGGGCAGCACCTCGTCGTCGTAGAGGACGCGGACGTGCCCCTTGTCGACGGCCACGATGCGGCCGGCGTCGTAGTCCTCGAGTCGTTCCTTGGCCGCCTGCGACAGCGGGTCCGAACGCCGCCGCTGTGACAGGAGGTGGTGGTCCTCCTCCCATTCGTCCTCGAGGGATTCGATGTCGATGCGTGGCATGCCCGCATCCTGCCACGTCGCTGCACACCCCGGTGACGGGCAGACCTGGCGTGCGCCCGGGACGGTCGCGGTACCACCGGCCGGGGCCGGGGGCCGGCGCACCACGAGCCCGGTACCGCAGGGAACGGGTAGCGTCCGGCCCCGACGCAGACCGGGAGGGTCGATCGTGCGCGACGCGAGCGCCGGGGACGAGATGTACGACTACGCACGCGCGGCGGTCGAGGCCGCGCTCGCCGCAGGCGCCACCTATGCCGATGCGCGGGTGGTGATCCGCCGCCAGGAACGTATCGCCGCACACAACGGCGAACTCGAATCGGTGACCCACAACGAGGACGCCGGTGTCGGCGTCCGTGCGCTGATCGGCTCGTCGTGGGGCTTCGCCGCCACGGGCGAGCTGACCGACACGGCCGCGAAGAAGGCCGGCGGCGAGGCGACCGCGACCGCGAAGGCGTCCGCGCTCGTTCCGGGTTCGGCGATCGAGCTGGCCGACGTGCCGGTGGCGCAGGACTCCTACGAGACGCCGCACGCCGAGAACCCGTTCGACGTCCCGCTGGCCGAGAAGGTCGAGCTGGTCGTCGGCGCGACCCGCACGATGCACGAGGTCGAGGGCATCGCGGTGGCCACCGCGCACATCGGGTTCTGGGACACCGACAAGTGGTTCGTCTCCTCCCAGGGGCACCGCATCCACCAGCACATCGTCGAGGCCGGCGGCGGCATGGACGCGACGGCGGTCGGCGAGTCCGAGACGCAGCGCCGCAGCTATCCGCAGTCGTTCGGGCACTACGAGACCGGTGGCTACGAGGTGGTCCGCCGCTTCGACATGCCCGGCAACGCGCAGCGGGTCGCCGAGGAGGCGGTGCAGCTGCTCGACGCGGCGGACTGCCCGTCGGGCGAGATGGACCTGGTCCTCGAGTCGAGCCAGCTGGCGCTCCAGATCCACGAATCCGTCGGCCACGCGATCGAACTCGACCGCATCCTCGGATGGGAGGCCGCGTTCGCCGGCACGAGCTTCCTGGAGCTCGACAAGCTCGGCAGCCTCAAGTACGGCTCCGAGCTGATGAACATCACCGCGGACGCCACGATCCCGGGGGCACTGTCGACCTTCGGCTACGACGACGAGGGCACGCCGGCCCGCTCCGTCGACATCGTGCGCGACGGGACCTGGGTCGGGGTGCTCTCGGGCCGCGACACCGCACACCTCGCCGGCCTCGAACCCGGCGGCATGGTGCGCGCCGACGGCTTCAACCGGCTGCCGATGGTCCGCATGACCAACGTGGGCCTCAAGCCGGGCGAGGGCTCGCTCGACGAGATCATCGCCGACACCAAGCGCGGGGTGTACATGGCCACCAACCGCTCGTGGTCGATCGACGACCGGCGACTCAACTTCCAGTTCGGCTGCGAGATCGGTTGGGAGATCGTCGACGGCAAGCTCGGACGCATGGTCAAGAACCCGACCTACACCGGGATCACCCCCCGCTTCTGGGCGTCGCTCGACCGTCTCGCCGGTCAGGACGAGTGGGTGCCCTGGGGCGTGCCCAACTGCGGCAAGGGACAACCCATGCAGGTCGGCCACACCGGCCATCCCGCCTCACCGGGGCGGTTCCACGACGTCCGCGTCGGCGTGAGGGGCTGAGCGATGACCACCGACGAGCACACCGTCCACGACCTCGACGACCTGCAGGCGCTCGCCGACCGGGTCATCGAACTGGTGCAGGACAATCCGCGCGCGGCGGACGGTTCGGTCGAGGCCAACGTCCTGGTCGGCCGCACCCGTCACGGGCTGACCCGGTTCGCCAACTCCTTCATCCACCAGCACGTGGGTGAGGACACCGTGACCATCGGGTTGACCGTGGCGGTCGGCGGTCGGACCGCGACCGCCGGCACCACCGACACCCGCGACGACGCACTGGCCGGCCTCATCGACGCGACCCTGGCGTCTGCGGCACTCCAGCCGGTGGACCCGCACTGGCCCGGCGCCACGCCGCCGGCCGAGGTGCACGGGCCCGGCAACTTCGACCCGGCGACGGCCGCTGCCCGGCCCGAGGAGCGCGCCGAGCGGGTCAAGGCCTTCGTCGACGCCGACCCCGGCCTGCGGGCCGCGGGCTTCCTCGACACGCAGGCGACCTGGGCGGCGTTCGCCTCGACGGCTGGTCAGCGCGTGACCGGCCGTTCGACGCGGGCGACGATCGACGGGATCCACCAGACCGACCGCTCCGCCGGGTCGGCGCACCAGACCGCCCGGTCGCTGGCCGACCTCGACGCGGCGAAGGCGGGCGCGGTCGCAGCCGACCGGGGCCGTCGATCAGCGGAGTTCGTCGACCTCGATCCCGGCATCTACGAGGTCGTCCTCGGGCCCGAAGCGGTGTCGACCATGCTCACCTTCCTCGGTGTGTACGGCTTCAACGCCAAGATGCACCTCGAGGGCGGCTCGTTCGTCAAGCTCGGTGAGCAGCAGCTCGACGAGCAGATCGCGATCCTCGAGGACCCGACGGATCCGCGCGCGATCGCCCTGCCCTTCGACAACGAAGGCACGCCGCGGCGATCGTTCCCGCTGGTCGAGGCCGGGGTCACCCGCAACCTCGCCCACGACCGACGTACCGCCAGGCGTGCCGGTGCGGAGACCACCGGCAGCGCCGTGCCCGGCGGCTCGGAGTTCGGCGCCGTTCCCACGACCATCAAGTTGCTCCCCGGCACGGCCACGCCCGAGGAGCTGGTGTCCGGTGTCCAGCGCGGCCTGCTGGTGACCCAGTTCCACTACTGCCGGGTGCTCGACCCGAAGAGCCTCGTCGTCACGGGCCTGACGCGCAACGGCACCTTCCGGATCGAGGACGGTCAGGTGGCGGGCGCGGTCGGCAACCTGCGGTTCACCCAGTCGTTCGTCGGCGCCCTGGCCCAGGGGCAGGTGGCCGCCATCGGCAACGACGACCGCTACGCCGACGGCGAGTTCGGCGCGGGCGTCGTCATCGCCCCGTCGCTGCGCCTGAAGGCGTGGAACTTCACGGGCGGCGCCAAGGGATGACGGAGCGCCGGTTCCGCCGTGCGCTGGTCACCGGTGCCTCCTCGGGCATCGGCGCCTCGTTCGCCCGCCTGCTCGCCGACCGGGGCGTCGCCACCGTGCTGGTGGCGCGCTCGGCCGATCGGTTGGGCGAGCTCGCCACCACGCTACGCACCGAGCACCCCGGCCATCCCGGCGGCGACGTCGAGGTGGTGCCCGCGGATCTGACCACGGCGGACGGACTCGAGCGCGTCGGTGCCCGCCTGCGTGACGGGGACCGGCCGATCGACCTGCTGATCAACAACGCCGGCGCCGGGCAGGTCGGTCTCTTCATGGACCTCGACCCCGACGACGCGCAGACGGCCGTTCTGCTCAACGTGGTCGCGCCGCTGCGGCTGGCACACGCCGCCCTGCCGACCCTGGCGGCGCAGGGTGGCGCGCTGTTGAACGTGGCATCGATCGCCTCGTTCCAGCCGGTGCCGATGATGGCGACCTACGCCGCGACCAAGGCGTTCGTGGCGAGCTGGTCGCAGGCACTGCACGAGGAACTCCGCGGCACCGGTGTGACGGTGACCGCGCTCGCGCCCGGTTTCACCCGCTCGGGCTTCGTCGACGCCGCCGACGCCCGGGACGTGGCCTCGCGCATCCCGGGTCCTTTTTGGGACGGCCCCGACGAGGTGGCGCGGGCCGGGCTGGACGGCGTCGCGAGGGGCCGCGCGCTGGTGGTGCCGAGCTGGCTGTACCGGGCGGGCGTGACCGCGTCCTCGCTCACGCCGACGTTCGTGACACGACGGCTCGTCGGCGAGGTGACACGCCGCCTCGGCTGAGCCGGAACGGGCGCCGAGGCGCGGATGCGGTCAGCTCGACCCGCCGCCACGCTTCGCGCGGTACATGACGGCATCGGCGAGCCGGAGCAGATCCTCAGCCGACGACGGCGGACTGTGGATGGTCGTGACACCGACGCTGACGCTGACCTCCGCGTCACCGGAACGCAGGTGCTCACCGAAGGCGTCCCGCAGGCTGCGGAAGAACGCAGCGGCCTCGACCTGGTCGGTGTCGGCCAGCAGCAGGAAGAACTCGTCCCCGCCGACGCGGGCCGCGAGGTCGGTGCGGCGCATGCGCGTCCGCAGCAGCCGGGCCAGGTCGCGAAGGACGGCGTCGCCCTCCTCATGGCCGAGCCGGTCGTTGATGCGCTTGAAGTCGTCGATGTCGAGGTAGGCGACCGTCATCGGCGAGCCCGTACGACGCATGCGGGCGATCTCGAGCTCGGCCCGGTTGTAGAGGGCGCGACGGTTGGCCAGCCGGGTCAGCTCGTCGATCCCGGACAGCGTGGCGGCACGATCGAGCATCTCGAGCAGTCCCTGCACGACCACGACGACCGCGCACAGGCTCACGAACCGCAGCACCCCCTCGGCCAACGCGAACGGGGCGGCGAGCGAACCTGCGGGTGGCGCCGAGAGCATCCAGGTCACGCTCGCCAGGGCGGCGAGAGCCGAGGCGGCGACCGCCCGGCAGGCGACGGCGGCAAGGGCGACCGGAACGACGTACAACATGCCGAGGCCACGCTGTCCGGTGAGCGAGGCGAAGCCGATCCCGACGATCGCGGCCGCCGCGACGGTGACGACCAGGCCGGCAGGCGCGACCAGCAGCGCATGCACCATGGACGCCGAGCGCGATCCCGCCGGGTCGCTGGTGGCCAGCACGCGACGTGCCCGCCCCGGCGACGTCATCCACCCCCGGCGGTCGTCGGCTGCCGACCCGACGTGGCGCGGTGGGGCGAGGTCCGTCGCGTTCACGTGGAGCGCCGCCGGCCGCCACGTCCGGGTCGCGGTGCTCCACGGTGCGGTCACGGCCACCTCCCCGACGGCTCCCAGCAGTGAACGTGACGAGGGCTCCTGGCGGCAGTGACAGTTGTCCCTGGCCTAGCCCGGATGAGTCGTTCCTCCCCCGCGCTCATCGCAGCACCGTGTGATCGTGGGGCTGCGGGTCGAACCGGTAGCCGATCCCGTGCACGGTCACGATCCAGCGGTCCCCCACCGCGCCGGCGGCATCGAACTTGCGGCGCAACCGGCGCACGTGCTCGGTGACCGTGGCCCGGTCCTGACCGTGGCGTCCACCGATCCAGGCGTGTTGCAGCAACTCCCGTCGGGTGAAGACCTGACGCTGTCGGGCCACCAGGAACGCCAGCAGGCTGAACTCCTGGGCGGTCAGCGTGAGCAGATTGCCGTTGAGGTGAGCCTCGCGCGCGGCCACGTCCACCTGCAGCGGTCCGGCGTACAGCAACGTTCCGGCGCTCACGACGCTCGTCCGGCGAAGGACCGCGCGCAACCGGGCCGAGAACTCCGGTGCGGAAAAGGGTTCGACGAGGACGTCGTCGGCGCCCAGCTCCCATGCCAGGACGCGCGCCTCCTCGCTCGCGCCCTCGGGAAGGACGACGATCAGGGGCTCGGCCGTGCGCCGGCGCAGGTCACGAATCGTCTCGAAACCGGCTCCGCCGGCGATCGACACCACGACCCCGGTGGTCGTGCCGCTGTCGAGCAGGTCGACGGCCTCGTCGAAGAGCGTGACCGTGCGCAACGCGAAGCCGTCGAGGGCCAGCCGTGCCCGGACCCGGTCGATCAGCGGCGCAGCGAGGCGTCGCTCCTCGAGGAGCACGAAGCGTGGTGCGCTGTCCCGATCGACGCTCACGGTGTCCCCCCGCAGCCGCCGTGCACCGGAGTGAAGACGTTTGGTCGCCTGTCCCCGACAAAAAGGACATTACCCCCCGCTGTCGCCGTTCAGAGGCGGTTCGGAGCCAATTCGCGCTTCTCCGCCCGCCGGACCGGGCCATCGGGACAGGGAGACTAGGCAGGGCTGATCAGGTCGGTCCGTCAGCGGCGTCCAGATCCCGGCGGGAAGCGCTAGACCGGGGCAGATGTCCCGGTACCTCCCTCCCGGGGCACTCGTCCTGTTTCAGGACGGGCGTCCTTCGGGCAGTGTCCGCGCGTCACGACGGCAGAGATCACAACGGCGGCCCAAATTGGTCAACGGACCGGCAACCCGGCTGCCACGCCGCGAGCTGACAGGCACGCTCGGTGCGCCGGCTGGGAGCAACGCCAGGCGAGCGGGACGCGGGACAGCGGGGGAATGTTATGGCGTACGAGCAGCGCGCGGAAATCGTCGTGGTGGACGGGCATGCCGTGGTGTGCGAAGGCATCCGCGGCATGATCCACGGTCGTGAGGGCCTGTGGGTGAGCGGTCGGGCCGGGAGCGTGGCCGAAGCGGTCACGCTGGTGCCGGCGCTGCAACCGCAGATCGTGCTCGTCGGTCTCCGGCTGCCCGACGGTGACGCGAGCGACCTGATCCGGCAGCTGCGTCGGGTTGCACCGCGGGTGAAGTCGGTCGTCTTCAGCCCCGTCGCCGACGACGAGTCGTTCTTCTCCTCCGTCGTCGCGGGAGCGGTCGGTTTCGTGACGGACGACATCACCAGCGAGGGCTTGGTGCGAGCCCTGGCGAAGGTCGCGGCGGGCGAATCGCTCGTCACGCCGGCCGCGATCGAGGACTTGCGTCGCAAGATGCGGCGGGCGCCGCGGCCGAATGCGCTGGCGGCATCGCTGACGGGTCAGGAGGCCCGCATCATGTCGATGGTCGTCGAAGGCGCCACCAACGGCGAGATCGCCCGGGAGCTCTCGCTGGCGGAGAAGACCGTCCGCAACTACATGTCGAGCATCCTCGCCAAGGCGGGCGTCCGGAACCGGACCGAGCTCACCGCGGCAGTCGTACGCTCCGCGGCCGCCGCCCCACCGCGCGACGTGCACATCATCCGGCTGCCCGACGACGCCCGGGTCGGCTGAGTCCGCTCGCCCCGGACCTGCTTTCGGCCTCACGGCACGCAGGATCCTCAAGCTTCTCCCACCGCTGGCCGAGACATGAGTGCGGCCCCGGCATGGGGCGTGGGGACGCAGGGCCGGGGCCGCGTCCGCCGCCGCTCGAGATACGGCAGACGCCCGCAGCGTAGGTCCAGCGCCACCGCCACAGAACAGACACCTGTCCCGTCTTTCCGGCGTTCCCGCCACCGAAACGGCCCGGCAAACGCGCCGTCAGTCGTTCCTCTGTGACTGCTCGGTCAACAGGCGTACGAGGTGGAGCACCGGTTCCACGTGCTCGGGGGCCAGCTCGTCGCACAGCCTCGAGAGTTCGTTGCGGGCCTGCTCGACCTCCCCGACGAGTGGCCCGGCAGCGCGCACGTCCTCCAGCGCGAGGTCGAGCGCGCTGAGGATGGCCGCGAACGTCTGCGGCCGTGGTCGCCTGCGCCCGGACTCCGTGCTCCGCCAGGCGCCGACGCTGACGCCCGCGATCTCGGCAGCCTGCTCCTGGGTCCAGCCTCGGGCGAATCGCGCCTCGCGGATCAGCCGGCCGGGACTTACGCCGTTGCGCCGTTGGACGCCCCGACGTTCCGTCCCCGACTGCACCTCATGGGCAAACATCGAACACCGCCCCGCCGAGCGGTTGCCGTCCGGGATCCGCCCGGCCGAAATGTACGGACGGCGGGGGACGATGCCAGGGACAGCTGTCCCACGATCTTTCTCGACGGGCATCCGTTCGACCACGCAGCGTTGCCCACCCCTCCATTCCGCGCGCTTCCTGCACTTCGGCGTCCGCGGAAACTAAGTTGTCGCTGAGTGGTCGACAAGCCGCGTAGCGGGGCGGTGGGAGGCGTCTCGTGGCGCCGACCGGCAACGGGCGGGCAACTGTCCGCTGCGGGGATCCCGGGCGGTGGTCTAGCCCGGGCCCGGCAGCGGTCGATGCTTTCGGCATCCGCAGCCCCCCACTCGTTCGAGGCTTTCCGTGTCCGTGCCCCAACGCCCGACCCCGGTCGGCGCCCAGCCGACGGCCCTTCGACTGACCCTGGTGCTCGCCCTCCTCACCGCACTGCTCAGCGCACTGCTCTCGGCGCCGACCCTCGGCGGCAACCGAGCCGAGGCGACCAACACACCGGTCTTCCACGACAGCGTCGACACCGTCCACGCTGACGCGATCCACGACCTGGCCGCCGACGGCATCGTGCGCGGCTGCACGCCGCAGCGGTTCTGCCCCGACGCTGCCGTGACGCGAGCTCAGCTCGCGGCGCTGCTGACCCGTCTGCTCGAGCTGCCGCCCCGCTCCGACGTCGTCTTCAGCGACGTCGGAGCCAACCACACCCACGCCGGCGCCATCGGCGCGGCCGCACACGCCGGCATCGCGGTCGGCGCGAAGGACGGCCGCTACCGCCCCGGCGCCGACGTCACGCGGGAACAGGCGGCTGCCATGATCTCGCGGGCGCTCGGGTTGACGGCCAGCGCCACCTCGACATCCCACTTCGTCGATGTCACCGGCACGACGCACGCCGGCGCCATCGCCGCGGTCGCCGCCGCCGAGATCTCGGTGGGTTGCCGCCCGGAGCGCTTCTGCCCGGATGCGACGCTCACCCGGGGCCAGGCCGCTTCACTGGTGCAGCGCGCCAAGAAGGTGGAGAAGCAGCCACGCACCGGGCCCGCCCCGGCGCCTGCTCCG